>NZ_JBNHER010000040.1:0-4792 GCF_050015975.1 Dapis purpurea BLCC-M126
GAGTAATGAGTAAGGAGTAATGAGTAAGGAGTAATGAGTAAGGAGTAATGAGTAATGAGTAAGGAGTAAGGAGTAATGAGTAATGAGTAAGGAGTAAGGAGTAAGGAGTAAGGAGTCAGTATCATTGTGGTTTATTAATATGAAAACCGCTGCAAACTAATTTGCGTGTATATTTACTACAAATAGATCGTCAGTCATAAGAGACATCCCATAAATTAAATTGTAAAGATTAAATCTTTTTGCCTCTATTTTTTTATGCCACTGTATATATTCCATTTTCTTTGTTAAGCTGTTGCCTAAAATTCCAAAGTTCTGTATCTCACTAATTCTATAATTGCTATAGTTATAGCTAAATCTAATTTGAATTAATTTTAATGGAGAATAAGATGAACAGTAAACTACTAGAACCAAAATATATTTTTGATGATGAATATCAGCTAAATCAAACAATTGATTTGACTGGTAACTATGAGCAAATTCCTAACGATATTACTGAAAACAATCAAGATTTACCAGATATAATTGGTCGTTACCGGTATAAATATAAAAATCTTGAACCTTGGGAAATAGTTCGGTTAATTAAACAAACGAGAATTGAGATTGCTGAATATGCAGAATCAACCATTATTAGTTCCGATCATAAATATGATAAAATTAAAGCGGAACTAGGGATGAATATTATTCTTCCCCAGGGTAAAATTGAACAACTGAGATTTGAAGTTTCCTTCAAGGAAAATAATAGCGATGAACCAATAATAGCTGTAGATGGATTACCATCTGATTTATTTGATGAAAAATATCTAGTTAAAGGTAAAGTTAATGTAGCAGTTGATAAATTACTAAAATTTATTCCCGTAACTGCTAATATTTCAAATCTCTTACCTGCTGATATTGAACTAGAGCCATGGGAATTTAATCTAGGACGTATGAGAGATGTTAAAATTGATTTTTCTGGTGGATTAACTTCTCAACCAGCTTGGTTTTTTCAAGGCAATGGAATTAAAAATGATGTCAGAGTTGCTCTGACAATAAAAAAACCAAAAAACTTGGATAAAGTTACTGCAGATGTGCGGGCAGCATGGGTATATAAACCAGGTTTATTTGGTTCACAAAAAGTCGGGAGTGATGTGAAAAATATCCTGATTTATGAAGAGTAGTAAGTAAGCATTCAGCATTCAGCCATCAGCTATTAGCTATTGATTTTGGAGGAGCTAAAAGTAGGGAAGCATAAGAGATTGCTTCCTTCCACTCCATTCGCTGCGGATTTGGCGATAGTAATTATCCAGATTTGAGATTAAGCAAAGAAATCCGGTTTTTTTGTAGATAAAGTGTCGGTTTCCCTACCTGTACATTGATAAACTACCTGAGTTATACTAAAAAAAGTTAATATAGCAATATTTTTTGCAACTGATATTATTTCTTTCTTTCCTAGATAAATAAACCTTTATTGCTTATTCGTGAGTAACAATATGAAACCAGAAAAGATTGCTCCTGGATTAATAAACGCCTTAGAACAGTATCAACAACAAGGAGAAAAAGGTCTCAACCTGCATCTGCGGTCGTTAGGTATTATTAACGATCCCAAAACCGCCAAACCAGCTTTAGCATCAGTATTTATCCGTTGTGCAGAAAATGCTAATCTCGATCGCCTCAAAGAATATGGAGTACAAGTCAAACAGTCTAGAGGTAAAATTCGCACAGCATTTGTTCCCCTAAAAAACATAGGGCGTTTATCCGAAGAATCAGCGATCGCCCGTATTACTCCCTCCCGTTACCTGAAACCTCTATTAGATGTAGCAACAACCACTATTGGTTTGCCTAATTTTCAAGTAAAAACTAAGTTAACTGGTAAAGGAGTAATCATTGGCATCATCGATAGCGGTATCGATACTACCCACCCTGCTTTTACTAATAGAATTTTGCGGATATGGGATCATACCCTTCCTAATGATGGCAACACCGAATATCCAGAAGGTTTAGAATTGACTGGGGACTTACCTAAGGGGATATTAGCAATGTCTCGCGATCATACTGGTCATGGTACTCATATTGCAGGCATTGCAGCAGGTAATCATCATGCTTTTACAGGCGTCGCTCCCAAAGCAGACTTAGTAATAGTTAAAGCTGGGTTGAATACATATATTGCTGATGCGATAGACTATATATTTCGGGTGGCAGATGAACTGCAACGACCCGCAGTAGTTAATCTCAGTTTAGGAGACCACTACAACGCCCATGATGGTAGCGATCCCTTGTCTAGTTTCATTGACCAAGAATCTGGTCCAGGCAAAATTGTCTGTTGTGCTGCAGGTAATGAGGGAAACGTTGATATCCATGCAGAAACTATTGTACAACAAAATCAACAAGCTTGCCTCCGTTTCCTTATACCTGCTTCCATCTGTTCCGCTCCTCACAGATGGCGAGCAGAATTAAATGGTTGGTACGCTAGCAATGATAATATTGAAGTGGCAGTGCAATCTCCGGAGGGAAGTCGTACTCATTTTCAGAGCATCGGTGACAATGGTTATTCCCAACAAACATATCATTTATCAGGAGCGAAGGTACAAATTATTATGTACGGTCCGGAAAATACAGACAACGGAGAACATTGGTTTAACATTGAAATTAGTCATGACCCTACTTCTGTATCGATTGCTTCTGGAAATACGGGAACTTGGCGACTTTTGTTAAATGGGGTTACTATTAACAATGGTAGGGTTAATATCTGGAGTGGGGAGAATAAAAAGGGATTTGATGTCATATTTACAGGAGGTAGCGTACAAGATTTTATCAAAATTGGTTCTCCTGGTGCAGCAGGAAGAGCAATTACGGTGGGTTCTTACACGGCGCGACTATCCTGGCAAGATGTGGAGAAAAATTGGCAAAAGGTGGGATTAGATTTAGATACAATTTCAGAATTTAGTAGTCCAGGTCCGTTGCGTAATGGCATTCAGAAACCAGATGTAGTTGCACCGGGAGCGATGATAGTTTCTGCTTTGTCTTCTACTTCTAATTGTTCGTCAATGATGCAAGTTGACGAGTTTCATCGAGTTATGGCAGGTACGAGTATGGCAACACCTTTTATTACTGGGTTGGTAGCTTTGTTGTTAGAGAGGGAACCGGAGTTAACACCTGAAGAAATTAAGCAACGTTTGCGCTCATCTAGTTTTATCCCAGGAAAACCTGCTGGCAGTTTCGATCCGAAATGGGGTTTTGGTTTGATTAATGCTGATAAATTATTATATAGCAATCAGGAATGATTTATGAGATATTATAGAATCCGATTGAATAGTCGTCATTGCGAGCGGCAGCGTTTGCGGAGCAGTCCGTCAGGATAGCAATCTCCCCGCACCCCTGAGATTGCTTCGGCTAGGATTAACGATTTTCCCAAAAGCTTAAGTTGTTTACCCTCGCCTCGCAATGACGGACAAGTTGCTATGGTTATTGCGAGGGGGGATAGGAAAGATAATGGTTCTTGGTTTTGCTATTATTCCCCCCGTGACAATCTCCTGCAAATAGAGATTGAAAAGGCTAGTATTAACGATTTTCCCAAAAGTTTAAGTTGTTTACCGTCGCCTCGCTGCGGACAAAGGAATTGCGATGGTCATTGCGAGGGGGAGGGGAAAGTATTACGTTATTGGTTTTGTCGTTATACCCCCCGTGGCAATCTCCTAAAATAGAGATTGAAAAGGCTAGGATTAACGATTTTCCCAAAAGTTTAAGTTGTTTACCCGTCGCCTCGCTGCGGACAGACGAGTTAAATTAAGTAAACTGCATAACTGGTTATTTCTACAGATATATAATTAAGTAGGTGTGCTAATGGGGTGAATTTTATGAAATCAATAATTAAATATTCTCTGGTGTGGGGAGCAACATTTATTAGTATCTGTGGGTTAACTGTGGGGATGGCCAAACCCGTAGTAGGGGAAATTAAACCTGCTGTAGTAGCACAGTCTGAGGAGGTCGAGGAATTTAAGCGACTTTTTCAACAGGCAAGACAGTTGTCAAAACAGGGGAAATATAGTGAAGCTATACCACTATTAGAACGTGCCTTGGTTATTTTAGAAAATGCAGGTGTTTCTGAAATCCCTGAAGCTGCTATAGTTATTAATTTTCTAGGTCTGCAGCACCATTACCAAGGCAACTACAGCCAAGCCTTACCCCTATACCAAAGGTCTCTGGCAATCAAAGAAAAAGCATTAGGAGCAGACCATCCAGACGTTGCCACCAGCCTCAACAATATGGCATCACTCTACCGTCAGCAAGGAAACTACACAGAAGCCTTACCTCTATTCCAAAAGTCTCTGGAAATCACAGAAAAAGCATTAGGAGCTGACCATCCAGACGTTGCCACCAGCCTCAACAATATGGCATCACTGTACCGTGACCAAGGGAAGTACACGGAAGCCTTACCCCTATGGCAAAGGTCTCTGGCAATCAGAGAAAAAGTATTAGGAGCAGACCATCCCTTGGTCGCCACCAGCCTCAACAACCTGGCATCACTGTACGATGACCAAGGGAACTACAGTGAAGCCTTACCCCTATACCAAAAGTCTCTGGCAATCAGAGAAAAAGTATTAGGAGCAGACCATCCCTTGGTCGCCACCAGCCTCAACAACCTGGCATCACTGTACGATGACCAAGGGAACTACAGTGAAGCCTTACCCCTATACCAAAAGTCTCTGGCAATCAGAGAAAAAGTATTAGGAGCAGACCATCCAGACGTTGCTCAAAGCCTCAATAACCTAGCAGAACTGTACCGTGAGCAAGGGAACTACACTGAAGCTTTACC
>NZ_JBNHER010000041.1:0-6835 GCF_050015975.1 Dapis purpurea BLCC-M126
CCTAACTCCTAGCTAACGCGCATATTTATAAAGATACGCTTAGGGGTTCTATAAGCTGAATGCTACTTCAAGCATAGTCATTATCATGCATATTACACCCTAAGTATTCAGCTATGAGAGGTAATATCTTATACCAATTCACTTTAAGGATGTCACAAATAATTTCCAACTGTAAATCTCAAGTAATTGCCTGAAACTGTTGTTTTGTGAGAGTTTTTAGCCTATCAAATCTGGCATTCTCAATTCTCAATTCTGAATTCTCAATTTAGTGAAAGGGTATTAGGTTTTTAATGAATGAAGCAACCTTGGTTTAAAGGTAATGAAGCTGTTAAGGTAGTTCTTCTGCAAGAGGCTAACTGAATGCTGACCGCTTAATGCTTACATCATCATTACTTAAACATTTATTTACCAAAGCATAACTTATCTAGATAAATATTTTAACTGGGTTAAAATTGACCGCACTATTTAAACTATTTCATCTGGTAATAAGTTTTAACCTTAACAGCAATTTAACTAGACTCATCAAAGGTTCTAATTACACTGTCAATTCTTAGAAAAAGTAGACTTTACAAGTTATCCAGACTACCTTAAAATCAATGTAAATTTAAACCAATATCAATAGATAGCCTAATTAATTATGTCCAAAAATAAAAAGAATGCAACAGAAACTCCTGTAGACAAAAATCTCAGTGACCGACAATACTACTTTAACAGAGAATTTAGTTGGTTAGAGTTTAACCGTAGGGTTTTATCTGAAGGTTTAGACCCCCGTACTCCCCTATTAGAACGTTTAAAATTTTTAGGAATTTTTAGTTCTAACTTAGATGAATATTTTATGGTTAGGGTAGCAGTTTTGAAAAAACAAATAGAAGCTGAAGTACATAAGTTAACTCCTGACGGTCGTACTCCCCAAGAACAATTAGATGGGATTAATCAAAGACTATTACCAATAGTATCTTTACAACACCAATTCTTTGAAGAAACCTTACGACCAGAATTGGGTAAAAATGGCATTTATATCCTAAATTATATAGACCTAAAGAAAGAACAAAAAACATATCTACAAAACTATTTTGAAGAACACATATTTCCTGTACTTACACCTCTAGCTATTGATGCTAGTCATCCTTTTCCTTATTTATCTAATCTTAGTTTTAACTTAGCAGTAATGCTAAAAAATCCAGAAACTCAGGAAGATTTATTAGCCAGAATTAAAGTTCCAAAAATATTACCTCGGTTTTTGCCCTTACCAGAAAAATTACAAATACAAGAAAACATTCAGGCTCCAAATTGGATAGGAGTACCTCTCGAACAAGTCATTGCTCACAATTTGGGTTCTCTGTTTCCTGGTATGGATATTCAGGAATATCACTTATTTCGGATTACTCGTGATGCTGACTTAGCAGTGCAAGAAGATGAGGGTGATGACTTACTCTTAGCGATCCAGAAAGAACTACGAAAACAGCGTATAGGTGGTACAGTAGTCAGAATGGAAATTAACCCAACAATGCCTAGTAAGTTAAAAAAAATATTAATGGAAAAGTTGGAGTTGTCAGAAAAGGATGTTTACACAGTAGATGGATTACTCGATCTAAAAGATTTAATGTCATTCCTAGGGTTGCCATTACCAAACCTTAAAGATCCAAGTTGGACATCTACTATGCCACAACGGTTACGACATCATGGTGACGATATAGGAGCTGCTGACATTAATAACAAGAATAGGATTGACTTTTTTGCAGCCATTCGTGAGAAAGATTTATTGGTACATCATCCATATCATTCTTTTGCAAGTACCGTGCAAGGTTTTATTACCCAAGCAGCACACGATCCTAATGTATTGGCGATTAAGATGACTCTCTACCGCACTTCAGGAGATTCGCCTATTGTCAATGCTTTGATTGCTGGGGCAGAAAATGGCAAACAAGTTGCAGCATTGGTGGAATTGAAGGCAAGATTTGATGAAGAAAATAACATTCAATGGGCGCGGAAGTTAGAACAATCTGGCGTTCATGTTGTTTATGGTTTAGCAGGTCTGAAAACTCATACTAAAGTAGTGATGGTGGTACGTCAGGAGGAAGGTCACATCCGTCGTTATGTTCATATTGGTACTGGTAACTATAATCCTAAGACCGCTAAACTTTATACCGATTTGGGTTTGTTGAGTTGTCGCCCAGAGTTGGGAGCAGATTTAGCAGATTTGTTTAATTTCTTGACGGGATATTCCCGGCAGCAGTCTTATCGGAAGTTGTTGGTGGCACCTGTGAATATGCGCGATCGCTTTATCAAACTGATTCGTCGGGAAATTGAGAATTGCAAAGATGGAGATACTGGTCGTATTGTTGCTAAGATGAACTCTTTGGTAGACTCTGAAATCATTGCTAATTTGTATGCAGCGTCTCAAGCAGGAGTGAAAATTGATTTGATTATCCGTGGTATTTGTTGTCTGCGTCCCGGTTTGAAGGATATGAGTGAAAATATTAAGGTGGTGAGTATTATCGGGCGTTATTTAGAACACTCACGCATTTTCTACTTCCATAATAAAGGTAAGGAGGAGGTGTATATTGGTTCTGCTGACTGGATGCCTCGTAATCTCGATCGCCGGGTTGAAGCTATTACACCTGTCGAAGATCCTGACCTCACGAAAGAGTTACAAGAGATTCTGGGTATTTTGTTATCTGACAACCGCCAAGCTTGGGATTTACAAGCAGACGGTCAGTATATTCAGCGTCGTCCTAGCGATAATTCTCCCGAACTTGGTTCCCATAAAATTTTGATGGAAACTGTAGCCCATAGTTAGAGAGAGGGGGAAGTGTGGGGATTTTCTATGGAATTTCCCTACTGGTAAATTTGGTATAATGAGTCAGGAAATGGGATATTATGGCTGAAATAGTGGCGGATGATACAAAACACTTCTTAAAATAACATTGTAATAATCTGCTAGTGTATGAATAGATATCTCAACTTAAAATGACGGGATAATTCTAGTCTAATTTTAATCAATATGAATAATGAAGTAAATAATTCAGTATCTAAGTTTATTTTAGATGATTTGAAGAGAACATTATTTCCATTAAACTTGAGTGAGTATATAGCTAAGAATGGTCAATCACATCTTTCAGATTTTATCAATAAAATATACTCTGGTCAAGAAAATTTTATTTCACAGATAAGGGTTTATTCAGATAAACCTAATCGAGCAGTCAGAAGAACCTTGAAATTAGATCCCGTTGCTGAGTGGTATATTTATGATATTGCATATCAATATAGGAATAAATTCCGACTATTGAAAAATAGTAATAGATGTACTTATGGATATATTTTCCGAGATGGTAAGCCAGTTCCAGGCAGAGAATCATATAAGGAATTCAAGGAAAATTATTACAATTGTAGAAATGAATTTAAATATTTAATGGAACTGGATATTGCAAATTATTTCAACAGCATTTATCATCACGATCTTCAAAATTGGTTTAAAATATTGAGTGAGAATGATAATGATGCTAAATTTTTCGGTAAGTTCCTAAGAGAGATTAATTCAGGTCGTTCTATTGATTGTTTACCTCAAGGTATATATCCATGTAAAATGATTGGAAATTCTTATTTACAATACATAGATTATAACGGTGGTTTACGCTCGGAAAGCTATTTAAGATTTATGGATGACTTTGCATTATTTGATAACGATCAATCTACTCTATATGAAGATTTGTACAAAATGCAAATTCTACTAGGAAACAAAGGTTTGTCTATTAATGAAGCTAAACTCAAGCTTCCCTTAGAATCAAATATTTATTACCTAAAAAAAATTGATGATACAAAAGTTGAACTTTTAAAAATCCGTGAAAATTTATTACAAGATTACGATGAAATTGATGATAATAACTACATATCTTTAACTACAGAGCAAAGGGATTTTATTTTGGATATTTTGAGTAACGATCCTATAACTGAAGAAGATGCTGAACTTACACTTACTCTAATGGGGGAGCAATGGGAAGATGTTTTCGATCAAATATTAGGTATAGCTTTTGAATACCCAAATCTAGCCAAAAGTTGCTACAATTTTTTCCAGTCTGCTTCCTTTGATGCTCGAGAAAGTGTAGCTCGGGTTATTTTACAGAAGGTGAAGTCGGGCGAACACCTAACAGAGTATCAGCTATTTTGGATGGCTAAAATGTGTGAAGACTTTTTAATGGAGACTAAGGTTACTGGTGAACTCTTACATCAACTTTATGAGCATCGTTCAGCAACTGATACTTCTCGTGCGAAACTCCTTGAGATTCAAAGTTCAAAACATGGACTCCCTGAACTAAGACAACCTCATTTGACAAATGGATCGTTAACTTGGTTATCTTGGTGTGCTGCAATTGGTTCATTAGCTGAAGTTAAAGCGTGGAGAAACCACTACCTACAGTATTTTAAAAAAGCTTCAACTATTAATTGTTTAATTGGAGAAGTTATATCTGGTTTGTAATCTAAAGTTTATATATTTCAGAGCGATCGCCTCCCAACTTACTCCCCAAATAATCTCTCCACCGAAACTTCCACATCACTAAACGCCAACGGTACAACTACCCCCTGACTCAAAATTTCTTGCGACTCATAACCTGCATCAGTAGGAGAACGAAAAATTACAACTTCCCTATCTAACAAATTAATCACCCAATATTCTCGAATACCTGCCGCAGCATAAATCTTGCTCTTCACTTCCAAATCTTTAGTCAAGCTAGAATTAGAATACTCTATCAACCAAAATATATTTTCTGGATAGGGATGATGTTCACGATAATCTCTGCCTAAACGTTCTACAATTGCGATATCTGGTTCCGGTTCAGAATTACTTTGTGGCAAAGTTATAGGTTTACCTTGACGCACTTTAGCACGTTCCCCTAACAGATATATCAAATATTCTCCTGCCTCATCACTGCTATAAGCATGAAATTCTCCCTCCGGTGCCATTTCCACAATTTCTCCATTCAGTAACTCCACACGGCGTCCGACTAATATTCCTGCTGCAATCATCTGATGATATTCTGCAACTGTCCACTTGGCAAGAGTCAAAGTCATTGCGATCGCTCCTTTTATTTGATAGTTTTATCTTAATCCACACTCTTAAATTTTTTTATCAAGATTGTCTATAACTTTATAGTAAAATTGAAGTAATAACACTAATAAAAAGATTGAATGACCAAAAAATAAGGTCTCAAGCCTCTACCTTTAGCTGAAGGTACTGTTAATGAAGTTCCTCCGAAGGAGGCTAACTGATAACTAAAATGACTACTAGAGAATGTCCTAAATGTAACACTAAATTTAAACTGCCTTCCATATCTATTCCTATCATACTGCCACCAACAGGTAAAGATTATGAGTGGGTAGACAGTAGCGAAATACTTACTTGTCCCCATTGTAATGCGACTCTCACAGTATGGGTAATTAACTGTTAAACTTAAACTGTAGAAAATAGTTGTCAAACGTAGAAAAGTATTGTAATATTAAACAGTTAATAGAAAGCGTAAATTTAGGCAATGAATAATTTCGAGCATTATAGTAATCACGGGCGAGGGTAACAAAATTTGAGTAGACAGAGCCATGAAAGTTGTTGACAGACATATAATTATACGAACACATCAGTATTGGCAGGTGTGCGATGAGTTAGCTTTTAAGTCAAAAAACCTGTATAACTTGGCTAACTATCACTGTCGTCAGCATTTTTTCACGACAGGTCAAAGTCTTGATCTAACTAAACTGTACCACACCACTAAAGATACGGATGCTTATAGATCCTTGCCAACTAAAGTATCAAAACAAATAATAAAATGCTTGATTGCAACTTGGCGTGGCTATTTTCAAGCTATAAAAGAATGGTCAAAACATCCACAAAGGTTTCTAGGTAAACCCAAAATACCAAAGTATAAGGACAAAACCAAAGGCCGAAATGTAGTTATCTACTCAAAAGAGTCTGTATATAAAGCACCACTAAAGAACGGTATTTGTCACTTATCTATGAGTTATATCAAAATACCTGTAGTGGTTGAGTCTGTAGTTGAAGTCAGGATAGTACCTGCAACTGGCTGCTATGTAATTGAAGTTGTGTATGAAAAAACTGAACAACAACCGATAGAGTCTAAATATGTAGCAGGAATAGATTTAGGGATTGATAGATTAGTTGCTCTAGCTACAAACAAGCCTGGTGTGAAACCTCTGCTTGTTAATGGGAAGCCACTAAAAAGCGTCAATCAGCTATACAACAAGCGAAAAGCTAAATATCAAAGTGTTCTCAAGGGCCAGAGAAAAACTAGCCGTAAGATTGAAGCGTTAACCTATCACCGAAATCGTTTTGTGGAGAATTATCTGCATAACACCAGTTTCTTAGTGGTTGAGTATTTAACCACAAATGATATTGGTACTGTAGTCATAGGCAAAAATGATAATTGGAAACAAGGTGCAAACATCGGCAAAAAAAACAATCAAAACTTTGCCCAAATACCTCACTCTAAGCTAATTCAACAGATAACTTATAAATGCCAACTGGTTGGCATCAAAGTTATTGAAACTGAAGAAAGTTATACCAGTAAAACTTCAGCACTAGACTTAGAAACACCTTGTCAGCATCAAAACTATTTAGGTAAACGAGTCAAACGTGGTTTGTTCAGAAGTTCAACAGGTAAAGTGATCAATGCTGACGTTAATGGTAGCCTTCAGATAATTAGAAAGAAATTCCCAGGGGCATTTACTGCCGAGGGAATAGTGAGCTGTGCCGTACAGCCAGTATTGGTTAATCCAATATCAAGATAAAAGCTGTTTCATTTTTCTACAGTTTTTTTCGTACGGT
>NZ_JBNHER010000042.1:0-17315 GCF_050015975.1 Dapis purpurea BLCC-M126
ATCTAGCAACTCTATCTTGATGTGTCAACCCCTTTTCTACATTTTTTTCCGGAAAATCATTATTTTACTCGGAGATAATTATCTGTATCTATTGCTAGGAAGGCTTTGTAGGATTTTCAAATTTTACAAAAAAATATTTATATTCCCTGGAAAATCCAGGAAAAATGTACATTTCTTTGCGCCCATATAAGAACCAACACTACTTGTATTAAGAAGTATCTCTACTGAATTACCATAAGAATAGGTCATAATAAAAATCATAATATTTGGTATTACTCGTTGAATTTTATGGCCTAACTCTAAACCAAGAATTCCTTTGAGAAAGTTATCTGAAATTTTGAAACAATTAGGTTAGGTGTAGGTATTCTTGCTTCACAGACCCTATTTACAATCTCACAGGGAAATGTTCATGATTCCCTAACTCTCTTTGCTAATTGGTATGGTGTATAACTTTGATCATTCCACCATTAGATTGGATATGTTGAGATTCCCTATGTCCTTATCCTTATACCTATGCAGTTTCCTTGGCTGTAATAATCGATTAGTTTTATAGCTTGATTTTCGTATAGTTAGAGTTCAGGCTGTGACGTTAGAAACCTGAACATTAGAATCACTCTATATATCTAAGAGTGTAGGAATTTAACCTTGATTAGTATTACTAAAGCAATCCCGATTAAGGGACTGATCTAAAATGGCCTAAGAATGTTATCTTAGGTACAGGTGATTTATTGGGTATCACCGATGAAAAACCTTGACAATCCTATAAAATTCTCTGTTTGTCTCCGATGGATTGCACATCAAGTCTGAACTAACTACTTTAGCTGGCCATCATCGAATTATGCCTACTACAACATATCCAGTTCGGTCCAGATTAAGGATATTCTTCCAATAGCGATAATCAGACAGTGACTAATAGTGTCTGTGTCTAGAGCATTAACAAACCAACACGGACATCATCAAGGAACAAATTATTGAAAAGGAATAGACACCACAATGTCTAACACTGACTATATTCTTCTCATTGATAGGATTTTTAGTTAATGAAAAATTATGCTTGCATTGCCATTGGTATAAATCAATACGAGTTTCTTGAACCTCTCAGTTATGCTCAACAGGATGCAGAGACACTGCATAATTTTCTACTCAACGAAAGAAATTTTTCAGTAGAACAATGTTTATTATTAAGTGACAATAGTTCAACACCAATATGGCAACAGCCAACCTATCCTAGTAGAGAAAATATACTAGATATTATCGAAGGCTTTTGTCAAAATCAATTGCAAGTAGAGAACTATCTCTGGTATTTTTTCAGTGGTTATGGTATTAGCTATCAAAATCAAGACTACTTGATGCCTATTGATGGTAATCCGACAGACCCCGAAGCTACAGGAATATCAATAAGAAAGCTATTAGAATATTTGAGTAAGTCTCCTGTACGAAACGTTTTAGTTATGCTAGATATCAAGCATAGCCATTTGACAGGAATGGACAATCAACTCGGTGTTCACACACTAGAGCTAGCTAAAGAGTTAGAAATACCTCTATTAATATCATGTCATCCTGACCAGGTTTCAAATGAAACTTCTGCACTGCGCCTAGGATTTTTTACAGCAGCTCTTTTAGAAGGATTGAATTCTGGCAAATGTACAACACTAAAAAATCTTGATAATTTCTTAAGTAATCGCTTATCAGAATTATGTACTGAATATCTGCGACCAGAGCAAAATCACCTTATGATGGTAAATCCTACTGATAAAATGGATCAGATAATTTTACCTCAAAAAATTCAGGTTGATTCCAACGATGCTCCAAAAAAAGTGGGTGTAATTGTTGAATCCGTAGTAGGTTCTAGAACAACAAAACAAGTTTCAAATTCCGTCAAAACTTCTATAACAACAAAAACCACCCAAACAGAGATGCTAAATGGGAATACTAATAAAAATAATAATACAGTTGCATCTCAAGGAAATAGGCAAAATAATATAAAAAAAGTAGAAATGTCTGAAAATATTGCTCAAAACATACAGGCTGATAAATCTTTTTTACAAAAGTTATTTGTAGGAAGTAGTCTCACTTCTTTAGTGCTATTATTAGGTGTATTTTTAACTAATAAGTCTATATTTTCCAGTAAACAGGTAGTTGGTAAAGATAATTTACCTACTATAAGAACTGAGGAAAATAACTCATCAGAAGCAAATTTACCACTATCACCTGTAGTACCTGCTTCAGAAGGTCAATCTACGGCAAACACTTCTATTACACAAGGGGATCGGCAAAAACAAGAAGAAAGTCAACTTTCAACAAATCAATTAATATTATCTGAAGCTGTAACTGTACTTAATTCAATTTCGGCTTCTAGTTTTAGTCAGGCAATTATTAAAGCTTCTCAAATTCCTCAAAGCGATCCACTCTATCCTGAAGCACAAAATCAAATAGAACGTTGGAGTTTAACTATTCTTGATATAGCTAGTGGACGAGCATTAAAAGGAGATTATGATGGTGCAATTAATGCGGCGAAATTGGTACCTCGAAATGCCAGACCAATTTATCAAGAAGCACAGTTGGCCATCGCTGCCTGGGAACCACAACTAGCTAAACAAAAAAAAGCTAATGAAGGGTTTAATGAAGCATTACTCAAATCTGCAAAAGAACAGATTAAACCTGGACAAGCTTCGTCTTATATTAAAGCAATTAATGAAGCTCGTAAAATTCGCTCTGGTGAGCCTAAGTATGAAGAAGCTCAAAAGTTGATTGCTCAGTGGAGTAATACAATTTTGAGTATTGCCCAAGTACGAGCCAAGAATAAAAACTTGAGTGAGGCTATTTTGGCTGGTGAGTTAGTTCCTTATGGAACACCAGCTTATGAGTCTGCTCAAAAAGCACTAGCAGATTGGAAGAGTCGAAAACAAACAAAGAAAAAAAATTGAATAAATAAAATAATAGATGATAACTCTATAATCTATATTTTGAAAGACAGAACCATAAGTTTGGGTATGCCCAACCCAAATCTATAAAATTCGCTCGATAAATTAACCTTTAACGGTAGAAAATTAATATCAGATATATAGCTGATTAACCCAAGAATCCCAGAATTTCTGTCAACCAGGAACTCATCTACTATGACTTATGGCCAGCTTCAATCTCAAAAATTTGATAAAGCGCTAGAAGCATTGATCCATCAAGCTTGTCTAAGTATTGACGGAGATTACGCAGAGGTATGGATACCAAACAGTAGTGGTAGTAGGATAGAATGTAGTCCAATTTGGTATGGACGGCCTGAGATTCAAAAATTATTAACAAAGTTTCATAGCTACAGTCAGGAAATAACATTACCACCAAGCATTGATATGCCGGGTAGGATTTGGGTTTCTCAACAGCCAGAGTGGGAAAAAGATATTGGTAGTTTACCAGAAACAATATATCTGCGGACTGTAAAAGCAACTGAAGTAGGTCTGAAAACAGCTTTAGGATTTCCAATTATAGCTAATAATACTGTTGTTGCAGTTATTATCTTTTATCTTAGAGAAATACGCGAATACGATCAAAAGATAGTAGATTTAATATCTACTTTTAGCAACTTAGGAACATTAATTTCAAATATATCTACTCCAACTAGACTTCTAGATAATCAAGATTACTTTCGCTTAATGGTTGAAAGCAATTGTGATGCAGTAACAATTATAGATATTGGTGGAAATATTTTATATAATAATCCAGTCGTAGAAGAAGTATTAGGTTATCAACCAACGGAATTAATTGGGAAAAATTTGCTTAATTTTGTTCATCAAGATGATTTTTTATCTGTTATAAATAAATTAAAGGAAATTATTCATAATCCGAAATTAACAGTAAAAGTAGAAGCAAGATTATATCATAATGATGGTTCCTGGCATTTTTATGAAATGAGGATTAAAGATTTTATCCGAACATCAGAAGTTGAACAAATAATAGTTTATAGTCGTGATATTTCAGAATTAAAGCAACAAAAATTATTACTGGGGCGTGATTTTTTTTTTGCAGGAGAAATAATAAAAAGTAGTAGATATGGAATCGTAAAATTTGATGTTGACTATAATTGTACAGATTGGAATCCTAAGATTGAAGAAATATCAAGAATTAGTAGAAAAGATGCTATAGGAAAATCAATATTTGAAATATTACCCTTCACTGTAAACAATAAAAATTTCAAAGAAAATACTCCTTGTAAATTCCAAATAATTAATAGTAAAAAAGCTTTTAGTGAAACGATAAACTCCACTCCAGTTAAGACTGAAAAAGAAATATTATTGGAGTGTCATTATTCTCCTGTAAATGATGAAAATAATCAATTTATTGGTGGATTAATTACTATTTGTGAAATTGCTGAAAACCAGCAGATAGACCAAAATCAACAAGAAAAAGAGATATTCAAAGACCTGCTACTAGAACATACACCTGTAGCAGCAGTTATTTTTGACCCAGATATGCGCTACTTATGGGCATCTAAACGTTGGTTAACTGATAACAATTTGACAGAAAAAGATATTATTGGGCGTACTAACTATGAAATTTTTCCAAATATAGATGATCGCTGGCAGCAAATATATACAGCTTGTCTAGGAGGAGAAGTACAAAAATGTGAAGCAGAGGAATTTCTTAGAGCAGATGGTTCCCTGGAGTGGATACGATGGGAAATTCACCCTTGGCAGAATAGCAAAGGTGAAATAGGTGGCATAATTATGTTCACAGAAGTAATCACAAATTACAAATTAGCACAGAAAAAACTTGCAGGTATCAATGCAAATCTACGACAAGTGGTTGATGCCACCACAGAAGTTGCTATTATTACTACAGATATTAATGGTCAGATTACCACTTTTAACTCTGGTGCTGAAAAACTATTGGGTTATTCTAGGGAAGAAGTAGTAGGTCAACAAAACCTCACATTTTTTAATCAAAAATCACAACTAATAGAACGCGCTAAAGAACTAACTCAGAAATTCAATAACCCAATTAAGGGTTTTGATATTTTAGTAAAATCAGCAAAACAAGGAATTTCTGAACCTCAAGAATGGCATTATCTTAAAAAAGATGGTTCTGAGATTTTAGTAAACTTAGTAATCACAAGTGAACGGGATAGTGAAGGGAAAATCATTGGATTTGTTGGTATTGTTACTGATATCACGCAACAAAAACAGGCAGAAACTGAACTCAAGGAAACAGAAGCAGTAATTAGAGATCTCTACACAGTAGCTGCAGAAACCAACTTAGATCTAGATGCTATTTTACAAAGAATTTTGGGTATGGGGCGGATACGATATAGAACAGAAATAGGTATCCTAGCAAAGATAACAGAAGAACGTTATGAAGTAGTCGCCTCCCAATTACCCTTGGGATTTCCTTTTCCGATCAAAGCAGGAGATACAATTAATCTCAAACAAACTTATTGTGGCGAAACTATTCAAAAAAATGAACCAATTAGTGTTGAAGCTGCCGGAAATTCAGAATGGCAGCATCATCCTGCTTATGCTCAGACATTTTTTAAGTTAGAAGCTTATATTGGCTTTCGCGTCATGGTAGAAGGAAAAATCTATGGTACTCTCAGCTTTGCCAGTCCATATCCTAAGAAAGAACCTTTTAAAGAAAGCGATCGCCACATATTAAAGTTAATGGCCCAATGGGTGGGAAACCAAATAGAACGCCATTCCTCAAAAAGTGCCCTAGAAAACCACATCAAACAAATTCTACTTCACAAACAGTTAAGCACAGAAATCCGTTCTGCTCTAGAAAGTAAAAAAATTTTTCAAACAGCAGTCACACTAATTGGTAAGACATTTACAGTAAATCGCTGTTTAATTTATTATTACATGAGTGAACCATCGCCACAGATTCCTCTAGTAGTAGAATATCTTGAACCAGGATATGAATCGGTGCAAGATCTATCATTGGCATTGAAAGAAAACCACGATCTGGAAAAAGTCTTAGCCCAAGACAAAGCAATAAGCAGCGAAAATAGCTACTTAGAGCCATTATTAATGAAAGATGAGGATGTTTGTTGCTTATTAGGAATCAAGTCAATATTAGCAGTTCGTACCTCGTACAAAGGAAAACCCAATGGAGTAATTGTTTTACACCAATGCGATCGCTATCGTCGTTGGGAAGATGAAGAAATTGATTTATTAGAGTCAGTTGCACCACAGGTAGGAATTGCCCTAGCACAAGCAGATAACTTAGAACAGGAAAAACAAAGACAAATCCAACTACAAACCGAAAATTTAGAATTAGAAAAAGCCAAACAAGAAGCTGAATCTGCTAATCGAGCCAAAAGTGAATTTCTGGCAATGATGAGTCACGAAATTCGGACTCCTATGAATGCAATTATCGGTATGACAGGGCTATTACTCGATACAGAATTAGACTCTCAACAACAAGATTTTGTAGATACTATCCGTAATAGTAGTGATTCATTACTGACAATTATTAATGACATTCTTGATTTTTCTAAAATTGAATCTGGAAAACTAGAATTAGAAGATCAACCATTTAATCTCCGAAATTGTGTAGAATCAGCCCTAGATTTAGTCGCCTCTCAAGCAGGTGCTAAAGGTTTAGAATTAGTATACGTTATCAATCAAGATACTCCCGAAGCAATAGTAGGGGATGTGACAAGACTACGGCAAATACTTGCTAATTTACTTTCTAATGCAGTTAAATTTACGGCTAGTGGGGAAGTCATTGTTTCAGTAGACGGGAAAAAATGGTTATCAGCTCATAGGGAATTATCTCAGCTCAAATATACCGATGATAACCAAACCAAGACAAATTCTGTGAGTAATAAAATTCACACACCCGTTGATAACCTATATGAGATTGAATTTGCTGTCAAAGATACAGGTATAGGGATTCCCGAAAAGCGACTAGAAAGATTGTTTAAGCCCTTTAGTCAAATTGATGCTTCTATGACTCGACAATATGGCGGTACAGGATTAGGTTTAGCCATTAGCCAACGGTTAAGTGAAGCTATGGGCGGAAATATGTGGGTGGAAACGGAAGTAGGTAAAGGTTCCACATTTCATTTTACTATGATGGCAATGGCAACTGAAACCACTACAGAATCTAACCTTAAACAACCACAACCAGAACTTACTGGGAAGGAACTACTTGTTGTAGATGATAATGCAACTAATCGTAAAATTCTTACCCTCCAGGTACAATCTTGGGGAATGAAAGTGAAAGCATTGGAGTCAGGAGAAGCAGCTTTAAAATTAATTAGTTCTGGGAGAAAATTTGATATTGCGATACTAG
Source organism: Dapis purpurea BLCC-M126 (assembly GCF_050015975.1). NCBI lineage: Bacteria > Bacillati > Cyanobacteriota > Cyanophyceae > Oscillatoriales > Microcoleaceae > Dapis > Dapis purpurea. The sequence continues at coordinate 7,285 of NZ_JBNHER010000042.1, forward strand.
ATTTGCAAATGCCAGAAATGGACGGTTTAACTCTAGCCGAAAAAATTCAATCTATACCAGATTATCAAGCATTACCTTTGGTTATGCTCAGTTCAGTAGGTAAACTGACATCAGAAGAAATTGCAGGTAGAGCTTCATTTGCAGCTTTTGTGAGTAAGCCAATTAAACAGTCTCAGTTATATGAGATGTTAGTTTCTGTGCTTGGAAAACAAGCAATATCATTTAAATCAAAAAATTCAGAGGCAAAATCAATATTGAGTAATGAAGCAGAATTTGGGTTTTTGCCATTACGCATCCTGGTAGCGGAAGATGTAGTTGTGAATCAGAAAGTGGCTCTACTCGTTCTAGAGAGATTAGGTTATCGTGCCGATCTAGCAAATAACGGATTAGAAGCTCTAGAAGCATTACGTCGTCAACACTACGATATAGTTTTTATGGACGTACAAATGCCAGAAATGGACGGTTTGCAGGCAACAAGACGAATTTGCCAAATTTTCTCTGAACCGAAACGACCTTGGATAATAGCTATGACTGCTCATGCAATGCGTGGCGATCGCGAAGAATGTTTAGAAGCAGGAATGAATGACTATATAAGTAAACCAGTTCAGGTAGAAGCATTAATCAAGGCATTAAGAAATTATATTAGCTATAGACAGTCAGAAGAAATTGATGAGTCGATCATAAGGAGTCAGGAGTCAGGACTCAGGACTCAGGAGAAAGTTGAAGCAGAAATAGAGATTGATTTAAAATCAAATCAAGTTAATCAAGAATTAATTCCACAAGCAAGTCTGAATCTGCTGGAAAATCAAAATCAAGTAGAATCAAATAGTACTGGAGCAAATAATCTAGCATCAGAGAAAGTTGAAGCAGAAATAGAGGTTGATTTAAAATCAAATCAAGTTAATCAAGAGTTAATTCCACAAGCAAGTCTGAATCTGCTGGAAAATCAAAATCAAGTAGAATCAAATAGTACTGGAGCAAATAATCTAGCATCAGAGAAAGTTGAAGCAGAAATAGAGGTTGATTTAAAATCAAATCAAGTTAATCAAGAGTTAATTCCACAAGCAAGTCTGAATCTGCTGGAAAATCAAAATCAAGCAGAATTCAATATTACTGGAGCAAATAATCTAGCATCAGAGGAAGTTGAAGCAGAAATAGAGGAAGAGGAAAAAAGTGACAGTTTATCTTCAGTAGATTCTCTCATCGAAGAGACATCAAATTTTACAACTCCAGCTATTGATAAATTAGTATTTGAATATCTAAAAGAGCAAGCAGCAGGAGGAGAAGAAAGTATTTTAAAAGAAATAATTAACAGTTACTTGGAGGAAGCACCTCAAAAAAGAGAAGCAATTATAGCAGCAATAGAAAATAAAGATCCAGTTGAATTGAGAAATTCTGCTCATGCTCTAAAATCTCTGAGTTTAACTATGGGAGCTAATAATTTAGCTGAACTATGTGGGGAATTAGAAGCAATAGGTCGTATGGGTACAACAGAAAATGCAGAGGAACTAATGGAATTAATTAATCAAGAATATTATAGAGTTAAAATAGCGTTGAAATCAAAAATTTGAAATAAATTCATAAGATGATTAAGCCAGATTTTTGGACTGTACCACAACGAATATTAATAGTCGATGATGAAAAGACTATTCGACTAATACTACGTCGTATATTGGAGAAAGATGGTTATCAAGTTATTGAAGCAAATAATGGAGAAGAATGCTTAGAAATTTGTCAAAAACAATTGGCAAATATGATATTAATGGATGCAATGATGCCCGGAATGGATGGGTTTACCTGTTGTGGTAAATTACATTATCTATTAGGAGAAAATAGTCCACCAGTATTAATGATTACAGTGCTTGACGACCAAGCATCTGTTGATTTAGCATTCCAAGTAGGGGCAACAGATTATGTAACTAAACCTATTCACTGGGCAGTTTTACGTCAACGAGTTCGACGCTTATTGGAAATTCAATGGGCAATGAGTGAACTGCGACGACAAGTAGAAAAACAGCAGATGTTGACTGAAAAATTGGAAAAAGCAAATCAAGAATTAGAGCGTTTAGCTTCTGTGGATAGTTTAACAATGATTGCTAATCGTCGCCACTTTGATCGGTTTATAGAAACCGAGTGGAAACGTGCCCAGAGGAATGATTTACCATTATCAATTATAATATGTGATGTAGATTTTTTTAAAGCTTATAATGATACTTATGGCCATCCAGCAGGAGACACTTGCTTAAGGAAAATTGCTGATATTATTATTCACAATGTTAGTCGTCCTGCTGATTTAGTAGCTCGTTATGGTGGTGAAGAATTTGTAATTGTTTTGCCAGAAACAGATAGAGAAGGAGCAGTTCATATTGGCGAAAAAATTCGTCAAAGTATCAAAGGTGCTGCTATTCCTCATCAGGGTTCAAAAGTTACTAATTGTGTGACAATTAGTTGTGGAATTGCTACTAGAAAATCATGCCTCCGGAAAGATAACTCTGAATCCCAAATTAGTGATTTGATTAGGAAAGCAGATTTAGCACTTTATGAGGCTAAATATCAAGGGCGTGACCGAGTTTGTGTTGATTCAAAAAGTTAAGTGATTATTATTCTTAAATATTATTTTTCAAGGAAATATAAAAAGAAAATAGGGAATAGGGAAAGAGACAATTAATTATCACTTATAGATAATTAATAATTATTTTGAGGGGGCTAGAGCAAAACTACAAACCAATATTTTTATAACTGATTATCCGCAATTCGTAGCTCCCCAGGAGGGGAAAAATTATATTAATCTTATATGTCAGTATTTTCCAATAAATAATGGTTTATCTGAGGTTTAATAATAACGATACTACCAGATTTTATATCACTGATTTAAAAATGCTAACAAAAATTCTAATTAAGAATAGCTGAGGTTAAAATAATGGTAATTTCACCAGTAAAAATACTAATAGAAAAACTGAGAAATTCTCTGATTTCAGAAAATAATATTTTCTGGAAAAATGGGCAATTATCATTGCAATTTGTTTTGTGCATATCTTTGATTACTCCGATATATATTACAGTTGGATTTTTCGGCTGGACATTATTACAAAAAGAACGAAGTGTAGTTAAGCAATTAGCAACTCAATCTAATATTAAAATTGGTCATCATGTTAGTCATGATTTGGAGAATTATTTGCAATCTCCTGATTTAATTTATCAAATCAACCAAGATTTAATTAAATTGGGGTTGCTAAATTTCAATAATTTAACAGATACAAGAAGTTTGTTTTTGCAGCAAATTAAACAGTTTAATATTAGTCAGATTAATTTTGGCAGTACTAATGGCGAATTTTTGGGAGTTAAGAGAAACAATGATAATAGCTTGGTCATTAAGTTAATGACTAAATCTAATTCAGAGATAATCATGGAATCTGCCATAGACTCAGAAGGGGATATTACAGAAACATCTAAAAATTATGAAGATAATTATCAAACTGAAAGTTGGTATGAAGATGCAGTTAAAGCAGGTAAACCTGTCTGGAGTCAAATTTATAATAGGGATGATTCAAAAGAATTATTTGCTATCTCAGCTAATTATCCAGTCTACAACCAGAATAATAGTCTGATTGGAGTATTAGCAGTTGAGTTGCCTATTTTAGAGATTGATAAATTACTTCAAAAAGTAAATATTAGTCAATCTGGTGTCATTTATCTTATAGAAAAATCTGGATCAATTGTAGCTAGTTCTTTCCATGAAACATCAGATTCTAAATTTGAAATTATAGACCAGAAATTACCTATTACTAAAATCCAAGAAACAATAAATAAATTACTAAACAAACAAAGCAGTTTTAATAAATTAGAACAAAAGCAACAATTAGAATGGGAATTTCAAGGCAAACAATATTTTGTAGAGTTAATCCCTACGCAAAATAACAATGACTTAGATTGGTTGATTGTAGTAGCTGTGCCAGCATCAGAATTTGTGGCACAAATTAATGGAAATACTAAACTGACTATCTTATTATGTTTATTATCAATAACCATAGCTACTTACTTAGCTATCTTAATATCTCGCTGGATGACTAAACCAATATACAAATTATTAAAAGCTACTCAAAAAAGTAACCTTACTGAAGAGGATTTATCCCTAAAGCAGGAGATAGTTAAGTTTACTGAAATAGAAGATTTAGCAGAATCTTTTAAGCAGATAAATGAGCGTCTAAAAAATAAATTTCAAGAAAGCGATCGCTTTTTTAATCTTTCTGTTGATTTATTAGCAATTATTGGTACTGATGGTTATTTTAAACAGCTTAATTCAAGTTGGTCAAGAATTTTAGGCTATAGTATAGAAGAACTATTAGCAGTACCTTATCTTGAATTTGTACATCCAGAAGACAAAAATATTACTATTGCGGAAACAAAAAAGATTTCTGAGGGTGCTACAGCTTTTAATTTCCAGAATCGTTATCGCACAAAAGATGGTTCCTATAGATGGTTAGCTTGGAATAGCGTTCCTTTATTAACAAAAAATTTAATCTATGCAGTGGTACGAGATATTACAGATGAAAAACAATCTATTGAACAGCTTTTTATTAATCAAAGACAATTAATAGAAGCTGAAAAAATTGTTGGGATGGGAACTTGGGAAAATGATTTAACTACAAATGAGTTTAGATGTTCTGAACAATTATATTGTATTTTTGGTTTACCTTTTCAATTAAAAAAATTAACTAAGGAAGATTATTTTAAGTTAGTTTATCCTGATGATTTACCAACAATAGAAAAAGCAATTGATGTAGCAATTAATGAGGGCCAAAATCTAAAAATTGAGCAAAGAATATTATGCCCCGATGCTACACTAAAACATATATTAATTAGCGGAAAACCTATTTTTAATGAGGAAGGTAAAGTAATCAAACTTTTCGGCACAGTTTTAGATATTACGGAACGCAAACAAACAAAAATAGCATTACAAGAAAGTGAAGACAAATTTAATCAAATAGCAGAAAATATTCACAGTATTTTCTGGATAGAAGATCCGCAAAATAACCAAATTATTTATATTTCTCCTAGTTATGAAAAAATCTGGGGTTATAGCTGTGATGAGTTATACGCATCACCCGACTCTTTTCTAAATACGGTTCATCCAGAAGATCGCCCAAAAGTAGCGGAAACTTTAGCAAACTCTCTGGAAACAGAAGAAGAACAAGAATATCGTATTATACTACCTGATGGGGAAATACGTTGGATTTTGGTTCGTGGGTTTCCCATCAAAAATCAAGCAGGGGAAGTTTATAAAATAGCTCGAATAGCACAAGACATTAGTGAATATAAAGTGGTAGACACAAAGCTACAACTGATTCAAGAACGACTGCAACTTGCATTAGAAACTTCAGGAGATGGTTTATGGGATTGGAATATTCCCACAGGCAAATGTTATTACAGTTCCCGATGGTTAGAAATGTTAGGGTACGAGGAAAATGATCTGCCTAGAAATTTTAACACTTGGGAAATGCTAATTCACCCGGAAGATAAAGACTGGGTAATGGATGCTTTGGATCTGCATTTAGAAGATAGTTCATTTATTTTTGCCTTTGACTATCGACTACGAACTAAATCTGGTGGGTGGAAGTGGATAGCAACTTATGGTAAAGTAGTAGTTAGAGATGAAACAGGCAAACCAGTGAGAATGATTTGCACTCATACAGATATTAGCGCTCGCAAAGCAGCGGAAGTAACTCTCCAGCAACAACTAGAATTGGAAAAACTGGTTTCTAGTATCTCGACTAGCTTTATTAACCTTAATCCTAATGAAGTTGATAGCAGTCTCCAAAGAGCATTAAAACAAGTTGGTGAGTTAACAGGTGCAGATGGTAGTTATCTGTTTTTAGTAAGTAGCGATCAAACTCAAGTTAGCAATGCTTATCAGTGGTTCGCTACAGAAATAGAAACTAAAATTGACAATCTACAAAATCTTCCCATAGGTGATTTACCATGGTTAATGGATAAACTCTATAAATTTGAAATAGTGCATATACCTGTGATCTCGAATTTACCTCTAGAAGCAAGCACTGAAAAACAAATACTATCAGCACAGTCAATTCAATCTTTGTTATGTATCCCTATGGTTTCTGGAACTGAATTAATTGGTTTTATTCGGTTTGATGGAATTCGTCAATTATGCAAGTGGACAGACTCTACCATTAATCTGTTAAAAATTATCGGTGAGATTTTTGTTAGTGCTTTAGAATATCAGGAGGCAGAGTTAGCACTTCGGGAAAGCGAACAACGCTTTCGGATGATGGCAGATAGCGCTCCCGTATTAATTTGGATGTCTGGAAATGATAGCCTTTTTAGCTATTTGAATCAAACTTGGTTAAACTTTACTGGGGATAGTTTAGAAGAAGAAATAGGAGATGGTTGGCAACAGGCTATCCACCCTGAAGATTTGGAAAATTATCTGGAAACTTATCAAGAAAATTTTTATACCCACCAACCATTTACGATTGAATATCGCTTGAGAAGAGCAGATGGTGAATATCGTTGGGTTTTCGATACTGGGGTTCCAAGATTTAACCTGAATAATAGCTTTGCTGGTTATATTGGTAGTTGTATTGATATTAGCGATCGCAAACAAGCAGAAACACAAATTCAAAATTCTCTCCAGGAAAAAGAAGTTTTGCTCAAAGAAATTCATCACCGAGTTAAGAATAACCTACACATTATTTCTAATTTATTAGATTTGCAGTCAGATTATATTGAAGATGAAAAAGTTCTGGAATTATTTGCTGATAGCCAAAATAGGATTCAAACAATGGCTCTGATCCATGAACAACTCTATCAATCAAAAGATTTAGGACAAATTGATTTTACTGAATATATTCATACTCTGATGGATAATTTGTTATGTTCTTACAGTAACAGAGAAAATATAATTCATCCGGTAATTAATGTAGAACCTATAAGTCTGAATTTAGAAACAGCTATCCCTTGTGGCTTACTAATTAATGAATTAGTAACTAATTCCTTAAAATACGCTTTCCCTAATGGTGAAAATGGGGAAGTTGGTCTTGAATTACATCAAGATGAACAGGAAAAAATTCACCTCACAATCAGAGATAATGGTATTGGAATACCCGCAGATTTTGATTGGCAAAATAGTTCTTCTCTAGGTTTAAAGTTAGTGCGAATTCTCTCTAAACAATTAAAAGCTGAAATAGAGTTTGATGGTAGTCAGGGTACAGTGGTTAATTTAAAATTTTCTCCTCTTAAGTATAAACCCAGATTTTAATCTATTCCTTAACAATAAATCTTGCAACCTTGAGGGAAATATGGAATGGGCAACGGGAAGAGATGAGTAGGAAGAGATTATATCGTGGTATAATATTAAACTATCTTGCCTTAGAATTATCAGAAACCAGGTTGTGGGAGGTCGATGATTTTACGGCATTTGAGGCAAACCCGGTTTCTCTGCTTTTTTATACCGATACTACTGGATTTGATGTAATCTATAATATTGATACAATTAATTTATCTAGCTTATACAGGAAAAATTTTATGAATATTAATCAAAATACTTCTGAAACCCCTACAAAAATTTTAGTTGTTGAAGACGAACTAATTGCTGCAGAAAATATTTCTAGAAATCTTAAAAAATTAGGATATGAAGTAATTGGAATTGTAGACTCTGGTGAAGAAGCTATTCAAGCTGCAACAAATAACCATCCAAATTTAGTGCTAATGGATATTATGCTTCAAGGAGATTTAGATGGTATTCAAGCTGCTGGACATATTCGTTCTGAATTAAAAATACCTGTTATTTATATGACTGCTTATGCGGATGATGATACATTAGGGCGGGCAAAATTAACTGAACCTTACGGTTATTTAGTCAAACCATTTAAACCTCAAGCTTTAAAAACTACAATTGAGATTGCTCTGCAAAAATATGAAGGGGAACAAGCAGTAGAGTCATCCTATATTAAGGAAATTGAACAGGTAAAAAATCAGCTCGAACGGTTAACAAATCAAGAGGAGCTAGCTGCTCTGACGAGTCGAATTATTCTCTCAGATAAGTTTGCTAAATTTATTAGTAAAATCCACAGTTTTAAGGAACAAAGCCATCAATCAGACAAAAATTTTACACCAACTATTTCTGTGATTTGTTTAGGTATTAATCGCTTCAAACGTATCAATGATTTAGGATATGAATGGGGCGATTTATTAATTAAATCTATAGTTAAAAAGATTAATAAATTTATTAGTCAAAATAGTATTATTGCTCGCTTAAATACAGATGAGTTGGTAATTATATTAGAGCCAGTTAATAATCAAACCGAAACTCAAGTTATCATCCAAAAGATTTTAGAGCAATTTACTAAACCTTATGTGTTAAACCAACAAAAGTTTTTGATTAGTGCTAATGCTGGAATTACTTTTTATCCTGTTGATAGTGAGCAACTTGGAGAATTACTTTTAAAAGCCAAGAATGCTATGGAATATGCTCGAATACAGGGAGATAATCAATATAATTTTTATAAAGAAGCAGGCAAAAATCAAAATACTAATACATTACAGTTAGAGAATGATTTATATTCAGCTTTATCAAATAAACAATTTAAAGTTTATTACCAACCAATAGTTAATTTAAAAACAGGTCAAATTGTTGGTGCTGAAGCTCTAATACGCTGGCAAACTTCTGATGGTTCTATCATATTACCTGGACACTTTATACCATTAGCAGAAGAAATAGGATTAATTGAAGCAATAGGGGAATTTGTTTTGAAAAGTGCTTGTGAAGATGTTAAAGCTTTGCAAGATATTGGGTTAGGAAAAATACGAGTAGGAGTGAATATATCTGCTCGCCAACTAAATCAATTAGATTTACGCCAAAGATTAGTGAAAGTTCTTTTAAATAGTGGTTTAGCTCCTAATTATGTCGAGTTAGATATTAATGAAAGTGTATTAATTACAAATCAAACAACAGCTATGCGAAGTTTACATGGTTTAAAAACTTTAGGTATTCAAATTGCTATAGATGATTTTGGTACAGGTTATTCTTCCTTAAGTTATCTGGAAAAATTTCCTATTGATTCCATAAAAATCAATCAAAACTTTATTAGAAACATTGATCTTAACTCTACTAACCAAGTTATAACATCAGCAATTATTTCAATGGCTCACAAACTAAATATGCGAGTCATCGCTGAAGGAGTCGAAACTGAAGAAGAATTGGCTTTTTTAGTTAAAAATAAATGTGATGAACTTCAAGGTTATGTATTTAATCGCCCATTACCTTTGGTAGAATTTGCATCTTTAGCAGAATCTTTAGCTAGTTGTCCTCAGATGATTAATGATTGGATAAATCAAGAAAAAAGCTAAAATAATAAAAATAAGTACCTGTGCAAAATGGATTTAAATAATTTTGGATATCAGGAAAAGTTAACAGAATACAGAAAATATCTTCTGAGTAATAAGTAACCATTCAGGTTGTTCGCCTTTCCTACGGAATGCTATGAAACAACTTTTCCTTGGTAATGTAATAATTCTGGAGCAATTAATTAATAATAAATATTAGCTAATATACTTTGAGAGTAACTTTTAATTTTCGCTCAATCTTTTAACTTTGATTCTTCCTTCAAAAAGAATAAGTTAATAGCTGACAGGTAATAGTCGATGGTTTAATGCTTATAGTAATAGATATACAAATTGATATTAAGAAAGAACTTCAACATATCGGAATTACTTGCCAATTGTGTGCTTCTAGGATAGGTGTAATATCATGTTCTTTTGAATACTTATAAATAACGTAGGGAGGAGTCAGGAGAGAAGAGGAGTCAGGAGTTGTAGGAGCGATTTGCAAATCGCCTGTACAGGAGTCGGGAGAGAAAAAGTAAATTAGAGGAAGTGAAGAATGTTTATTATAACTGATTATCCGAACATGATATAATATCTATAACTGCTCGCTGTCGCAAGGTCATCACTTCTTTGGCTTTACCGAATAATTATTAATTATTAATTATTAATTAAATAATTCAGGTTTAAAG
>NZ_JBNHER010000043.1:0-11371 GCF_050015975.1 Dapis purpurea BLCC-M126
CAATCGACCAAGAGAAAAGTGCTAGGATATTTCCTTATCTTCAATCCTCTCGGTTTTAACCAGAGGTAATTATCAATTATCCATTATCAATTATCAATTAATGAAAGGCTAGGGAAGGAAAATACCAAAAGTAGGGATTTGGTGACCAAACCCCTACAGAAGAGTAGATTTATTTCATCAACTACTCACTTTGATAAATAATCTAGTGCAAGATGACGGAAATAACTGAGCAGTGACAAAATACTCAAAGCCTTACCAATCAAAACTTCTGAATTCAGAATTCAGAATTCTGACTTCCGCGTAGTGGTACTAGTCGCGACCACCACCACTAATTGCAATTATAAGTCGCAGAATAAAGATAAATAGGTTGATGTAGGTTAAATACATCGAGAGAGCTGCGGGAATATACTGATCATCCCGATAAGTACGGGGTAAAATGTAAAAATCTACTACTGCAGCACCAGCAAATAAAAATACACCAATGCCAGAAATAGCTATTTCTAACCAACCTGCTGTATAAATACCAAAAAAGCTAAAAATAACTTGGCCTACAACTGCAACTAATAAGGCCATTATGCCGAGGCTGACAGTTTTTGTTAAGGCCATGCCATCTTCTTCAGACAAATTTGAGCCTATTTGACGAGCTGCAATAAAGGTTACACCGCAACCCAGGGCAGCAAAACCTACTCCCCCAATACCTACTCCTTGGGTACTTAAAGCTACAAATACTAAACCACTCAGGGTATATCCGGATAGCAAGCTATAAGTAGCTAATAAAGGTAGGGCTACATTGTTATTGCCTTTTTCCGCAATTCCACGGGCAACAAAAAATAGGACTAATTCTGTGATGAGGGCTATCCAGAATGTAGTCATAAATATACCTGGGTTAGACCTCAATACTCCTAGGCCACCAAAAGTACCTACTGCTGTAAGAACTAGGCCCCCCCCTACAAATGGTAAAGCATTGGCAATGACATTAGGGCCAACTAAGGATTGGCCTTGGGCTTCACGCATTGCTTGACGGAAATTACTGGTATTAGCCATGATAGTTTTTCTTAGTTAATCAAAAAGGATTTCTATCTTATATATATATTGTGACACTGGAGTTGATTTTGTGCATATACCAAATTAATCATTATTTGTAAATGATTTTGTACATACTTTGCAATAAGTTCATATTAGCTATAAATTCTGTTTCCACTCGATATAAATGCCTGGGTAACATTACTTGATTTTTCGGCACGATCAGTGGAATTGTGGTTGGAAATCTATATAAATCTTTTTTTCTTCATTTCTAATACATATAGCGTAAGTATGCTCAATGTAGTAGGTGTTAGATAGTAACAGGCTTAATCGTAAATACTTGGTTTGATGTAATAAAAGTTACAAGATTTTGATGAAATATCTCTGGTAAAACAGCATTAAATTGAGTGAAATTCCAGGAGAGTTTTTTAAAGATTCGGTAAAGTTCCGGAAAAAGGCTTGCAATCCTGAAGTGGAGTTAGCTAGAGTATAAATGTCAGGCAAAGAAAGGTTCACAAACCCCTAAAACTACGGAGAAGAAGTTAAAGCTTCTACCTAGAATAACAGGTAAATGAACTAAGTATTAACCTCGTAATTACTAAATAAAAATCTACATAACTAATTACCATCAGGAGTCTTCAAAATGAAAAACAAAATCTTTGCTTCTATCGCTGCTATTCCTTTCGCTGTAGGTACTGTATTCGCTGGTACTGGCGCTGCTAATGCTGTTGTAGGTAGCCTTGCCTTTAGTGATGGTACTGATGATTGGTATAGTGAAGTAAAACCAGGAGCTGGCGATACCTTTAATATTGAATTTAACCCTTTTGATCTTAACTTTGTTACTACCCAAAATGGCTACTTTACTCCTCCATTCGATGGTAGCCCTGTCCAAGGTATAGCAGCTTCTGTAGCAGAATTTGAATATGTTAGCTCCAGTGGTTCCGAGTTTACATACGCACTCACCAACGATCTAGTTTTTAACTTTACTAATGGAGCAATCGTTAGTTACCTAGCAGGTACTGAATTTGTAGGGTTTGAGAATGGTCCTGATAGTATACAGTTTGATTTGGGATTAAACGAATACGCAGTGGTTGAAAATATCGGAGAGACTGGCTTCTCCGTCTATGCTAACACGTTACAGTTTTCAGACACTTCATCCTTAGGTGGTGGTACATATAATGGAAGTGTAGATTTAGATGTATCTGTTCCTGAACCAACTACATTATTCGGTCTTGGTGTAGTTGCTACAGGTTTAGTTGCTAGCCGCCGCAAGAAAAGCTCCTAAGCAAAAATCTGGTAATAGGGTGAGCGATCGCCCATCTCTAACTAATAATATCGAATATTAGTGAGATAATAAGAAGTGTAGAACAAAATCAGCGATCGCATTCTCTTTGCCTAATATTTATAGTTATGAGGAATTTTCCCATTAACTCTAAATTAGACATTGGCATCTGCCATAATTAACAAACATCTACTACCATCGAAAAAGCTATAAAGAGGATTGAAAAAATCTTGTATAATCCTAGTTTTAGTAACTTTTAAAAACTATTTTAAATAGGGAGCTGTTCATAAATATTTGTTAGTGACTGCATACCTCAAAGAAAAAGTAAAAATTATCAGGGTAACAATAGTAGGAATGATAAGTAAATCATTCCTACTTTTTTAATATGATTTATTATGGCTAATATAGAATCTGGATAATTATATCATGTCCGGTTGAATAGTGATAATACAGTTTTTAGGTGGTAGGTAGTAGGTGTTAGGTGGTAGGTGGAAATTCAAGAGGGAAGACTTGATAGGAGTGGAAATTTGGGATATTTCTTCAACTATGATAAGAAAACATTTTTATTATACTTAATTATCCGGACATGATATTACTATAGCCAAGTCATTGCGACTGGAACGGAGTGGAAGGAAGCAATCTCTTATGTTTGCGATATTGCTTCCTATCGTCGCAATGACGACTTTTCATCCGGATTCTATATAATTAAGGAACGGGCAAGATGCCCCCAAACACAAAACTATTAAAATCCCAAGCGCATTTATGCAACGTCTTATTGGACTTCAGGAATTACTTTTGGCGGGGCACATTCTATAAAATTAGTTATTAAACATACACTTGGACCTATACTTGTACCACGCAAGTTAACTCCTTCTAAATTAGCTCCACTGAGATTAGCAAGAGTAATATTTGTTTCCATTAATTTAGCTTTCGTCAGGTTAGCATTAGAAAAATCTGCATCCTTCAAATTTGCTTGATGCATATTAGCATTGAAAAGATCGGATTCACTCAAATCAGCATTTTCTAAGTTAGCTCTAAACCAATATGATTGACGTAAATTTGCATTAGATAAATTAGCTCCACTAGCAAGAGATTCAATCAAATTTGCTTGAAATAGATTAGCATTTTCTAAATTTGCCTTTGTCAGATAAGCCCTAGATAAATTGGCATTACCTAAATAAGCATCTGTTAAATCTGCACCTCGAAGATCCGCATCATTCATTGTTGCTCTATCAAGGTTGGCATTAGAAAGATTAGCATCAGTAAGAATAGTCACTGCCAGGTTAGCGCCAGACAAATTTGCTCCTTCGAGATTTGCTCCTGCTAAATCAGCTCCAATCAAGTTAGCATTAGATAAGTTGGCTCTACTAAGATCACATCCTGAACATTCATTAGTTTCTAATAGTCTTCTGATAGCTGCTCGGTTAGCTGCTTTTGCTGAGTTTATCCAGCCAACTTGGGATAAAATAATGATAATTGCCAATATTGTTAGTTTCATATTTTGTATTTGAGGTAATTCAGTTATTAGTTATATAGCAATCCTATTCGAGTTGTAATATTTTGGTAGTAGTTAGGAGTCAGGAGTCAGGAGTCAGGAGTCAGGAGTCATAATTTTCTAGGCTTTCAGTTGAAATAGGCTATTATAAAACTTATCAAAAGCTATTTGGGATTACTATAGCAGGGAATAGGAAACAGTTGGAAAAATCTTGATAATTATAGATATACTCATTTAATTTAAGAATTAAACACTTTTTCGGCTAATCCTTTTATAGCAAGAAATACTTATCTCAATCTAAAGTGAAATGATATCAAGTCCGGTAGCATCAGTATTGTAAGTAAGGGTAAGGAAGAAGGAAGAAGTAAGAAGGAAGAAGGCTTAAAAGCTGGAAAAAACTTAAATTTCCTGTAGATATTTACCCTAACTTTTACACAAACGATACCAGCGGACATGATATGACTATAGTTTTCATTATTAATTATTAATTATTAATTATCCATTATCCATTATTAATTATTAATTATCCATTATTTAGTTGTCATAGTATAACTGCCATCCCAATTATTGGGTGGTGGAGTTTTTATATAGTCAAGCGATCGCTCAATATGTATAGCAACTGCTTCATCTTCAGGTCTAATTTTTTGCGCCGTCTCAAAATAATTAATTGCCTCAGCAAATTTCTTTTCTGTATAAGCTTGTCTAGCTTTAATATACAGTTCTAAAAACTCTTCTGTTTCGAGGTCAATAGGTTGAGAAATTGCACCAATCAATTCATAGATACTCACAGCTTTTTGTTTACCTTTAACTTTAACTTTATCTAACTCTCTGACCACAATATGATCCCTACAAAGTTGATAAGTAAACTCACTCAAAATAATATCACAGCCATATTGTTTAGTAATTGCTTCTAAACGGGAACTCAAATTTACACCATCACCAATTACTGTATAATCCATTCTTTTTTGGGAACCAATATTACCAGAAACCACTTCTCCCGAACTAATACCAATACCAATTTTAAATTGTGTTTCATTAGGACGAGACAAATTAAATTCTCGCAGACGGTGACGCATATCCAAAGCAGTTTTCACAGCCATCAAAGCATGATTTTCTAAAGATAATGGTGCGCCAAAAACTGCCATTAAAGCATCCCCAATAAATTTATCCAGAGTTCCTTCATGGTCAAATACTGCCTCTACCATTGTCTCGAAATATTGATTCAAAAGTTTAACTACTTCAGAAGCTTCTAGATCTTCTGTAATAGTTGTATAACCTCGAATATCAGAAAATAAAATAGTTACTTCTTTACGCTCTCCTTCGAGTAAAGCATCTTCACCTAAAGCCATTACTTGTTCTGCTACTCCTGGTGTCATGTATCGATACATAGCATTTTTCATGCGTTTTTCTTTACTAATATCTTCTAACACTACTAAGCCACCACGCACGCCACCTTCAGGATTTGTCAAGGGATTAACTGTTAAATTCACACTCCGTTCAAAGACTTGATCTATTTCTGATATATCTATTGATTTACTAATATTTTTGTGATTTTTATGATTATTTTGAATCTGATTTTCCTGAATATTTGTTGATATGTTTTCTCCCCAAGGAAAATAAATATTGGGATTTTTTTGGTCTGGAACTGCTAAGATATAGATTAGTTTTTCTTCCTCTTCTTTATCTTTGTCGATAAATGACCCTACTCGTAAGTTTTGTTCTGGAACATATTGTCTAGTACCATTATTCAGACTGTCTTTTAAACGGAACTTCAAATTTTCAATTGGTATAACTTCCCATAAATATCTACCAACTAATTTTTCCTCCCAAATTTGCCCACTTGTTTTACCTTTAACTTCATCTTTAATAGGGCAACCCAACATTTCTAAAGCTGCTTCATTAATAGTGACAATTTTGCCTTGCATATCTGTAGAAATTACAACATCAGACAAACTTTGTAGGATATCTTTCTGATATTGTTTTTCTACTAAAACATTTTCAAACAATTGAGAATTTTGGAGAGCAATACCTGCTTGAGCATTAAAAGCTAATAAAAATTGTTCATCTGAAGCAGTAAAACTACCCTGATTCTTATTAATTAACTGAGTTACCCCAATTAATTCACCTTTAGCATTGTAAACAGGCATACAAAGAATATTTCTTGTTTTATAACCTGTTTTTTGGTCTGTACTAGGGTCAAAACGAGGATCTATATAAGCATCAGGAATATTCAGAGTTTGTCCAGTAGAAGCAACATAACCAGCTATGCCACGATTTGCTGGTATTCTAATTTCCATCATTTTTTTTCTATCTGCTGTTGCGACCTTGGTCCAAAGTTCATTTGTTTCTTTACTAAGTAAAAACAATGTGCTACGGTCTGCTTGCATCAGATTACGAGCTTGATCCATAACAGCTCCTAAAGTTGTTTCTAGGTCTAGACTTTGACCTAAAGTTGTGGTAGCTTTAAGTAGTGCTGATACCCCTCGCTGATTCCGAGCTGCAACATAAAAAGATTGACAACTTTCAAGAATAATCCCCATTGAGTCAGCAAAAGAGCGGAATAATTGCTCATCTTCTCCATCGAAGGGGACATCATTTGCTTTATTCAGTAGTCGTACCACTGCTACTGGTCGTTGAGAGTTAGTGGTACTAAAAATTGGCATACAGAGGATAGTACGAGTATCATAACCTGGAGGTTGGTCTACCTCTTCATTGAATAAAGGGTGAATCTTAGCATCAGCAATGTTGAGTGCTTCTCCCGTAGTAGCCACATGACCTAAAATACCTACATTAATTGGTAAGTGGTACTCTTGAGATATACCTGTATCTTTGACAATTGTTTTGTACCAAAGTTGTTTTTTTTCTTGGTTAACCAAGAAAATACTTGTTTGATCTGCTTTCAGGACTTGACCAATTTTTACTGTAAAGGCATCTAATAGTTGTTCTAGTAGAGTTTCAACACCTTCATTATTAATTAAGTCAATGGCCCGGAGATATTGATGAAACTCTGCAGTAATAAAGTCCAGCAGACAAACAAACTCTCCTACTGGCAAATCCTTGACGCGAGTTGCCAGTAGACCCATACTATTAACTTGAGTCAATGTTGCAAGAATACTGCCAGCAGCGTTAGAGAATGTCATTTGGACTTCTTTTTCTTAAAGTTAAATGGCTCCAACTTTAGTTTATTTTGCTTTACTTAAATTTTCCAAAGTAGCAAGGTTAGTTTACCAAAAAAAAAGGGTTTAAACCTTTTTTTTGATATTTTTGGCATTGCTGAGTGGCGGGATGAATATAAGTCGTGTGGGCATCCTGCCCGCCCGAAAATATAAGGAACGGGCAAGATGCTCCCAAACACAAAACTATTAAAATCCCAAGCGCATTTATGCAACGCCATATTTTTAAGCTGCTGATAGCATGGAATAGGCAGAGATAATTTTTTGATAATAATTTCTTAACTGTTGAGTCGCTGCTGACCATCCCCACCGTTCGGCTTCAGCTCTAGCATTTTTCCGTAGGGTTTCTCGTTCTTCTGAGCGAGCTAAAAGGTTCTGAGTTGCCGTAATGGCTCCTTGTTCGTCAGCCGGATCGAATAGATAACCATTTATTCCATCTGTAACAATATCAGGAATGCCTCCTGAATTAGCAGCTACTACTGGGGTGCCTGCGGCCATTGCTTCTAAAAGTACTAATCCTAAAGTTTCGGTACGAGAAGGAAAAATAAAGGCATCGGCAGAAGCATAAGCAGAGGCTAATTCTTGACCACGCAAATAGCCCACAAAATGAGTAGGAGTGTCGGCAAAATGTTGTTCTAGGGTTTGTCTGTTAGGGCCATCACCTACAAGGGCTAGACAAGCATTAGGGATGGCCTCCAGTATTGGTTTAATACGCTCAATTTCTTTTTCTGCACCTAAACGCCCAACATATAGCAATATTGTACTATCTGGATTTCCTCGACTTAGGCGATCGCGCATTTCTAGACTTGCATGGTAGGGCTGAAATAATTCTGTATCTACTCCTCGCTGCCATAAGTCCACTCGTTCAATGCCATGATTTCTCAATTCTTCTACCATTGCTGTAGAGGTACAAAGATTTAGATCCGCTTGATTATGGCCTGATTTAAGTAATTCCCAAAGTAAGCCTTCGAGCATTCCTAAACCATAATGATGTAAGTACTGAGGCAAATGGGTATGGTAAGACGCCACAAGGGGAATATTCATTTTTTTTGCATAGAATAATCCACCTAAACCTAATACTGCAGGGTTTGCCACATGAATTATATCTGGCTTAAATTTTTCTAGCTCTTCTCCAATGGTGGGAGTTGGTATTGCTAATTTTAATTCTGGGTATAGTGGTAAAGGAAAACCGTCAATGCCACAAATTTTTGATCCTTTATATTCTGTAAGTCCTCCTGCTGGAGAAAATATTAGCACTTGGTCGCCTGCACGTTGTAGATGTTCAACGGTATGACACAGACGGGTAACTATACCATCTATTTTTGGTAGAAAAGTTTCGGTAAAAAGGGCTATCCTCATAAGTATATTAGGTTGGAAAATATTAGTCAGATATTTAAGCGAACTTGATAATATCAGTAATTAATAATCTTAGTTTGTGTATTATCTCTGAATTATCTACTGGATAAAAATTTTCTGTCGGTGTAATTAAGTTAATCTATTTACTTGATTCTCTATTACTGCCCTACTGTCGTACAAATTCTGTAATATCTTCTATCTTTATAATCCAATCTAGGCTATAATTGCGTAAAATTTTACCCTGTAGTTATAAGTCGTCCTAATTGAATTGCTAGTCCTTCCATTCTTTCTCCCATAGGGTTATGATCTGGGTCTCATTGTAGTCTAACAGGCGATCGCTTCAAAGTTTCTTTCCATTATTATTTAGAATAATAAATAGTTAGAATAACATTAGCTAAAATTTCATCAAATGCTGTGGGTTTTATAGTCACAGCAAAAATTAATTCATAATAGTTGAGTAATGTTATATCTTTAGCCTTTGTAGCAGAAAAGGTAATAAATAAATCTATTACCTCTTGCTTTAATGTGTAGATAAAACTCAGGTTTAAACTATTATCAAATTAATCGTCATCAGATTCCCACCACAAGCAAAATTACTACATCTACTGAATATGAATCTCTTAAAAAGGATATATTTTTTATTCAGTTTTAGATCCTACTGTACTTGCTACAGAACTTTGTTCCTTAGTTTTGGATACTATTGTATTTTGTGCAGAATCTGATTCCTTAGTTTTTTGTCTATGCCAAGATACTTTAGGTAAAATCTGATTTTTATCGACTCTTTCTTTGTATTTAATAGCAAAATTGAGCAAAGAATCTAACAAAGAATCAGATAAATAATGAGGTTTTAAACCAAGGTCTAATAGATTGGTATTTTTAGCATTGAAATAATGCTGCTCTAATTCTACTCTTGGGTTATCCAAGTGATTAATTTGTACATCTAAACCCATAGTTTTACCCGCTGTTTTTACCATTTCTGCTAGGTTTAGAACACTAAACATTTCTGTAAATTGGTTAAATACTCGGAACTTACCTGGTTCGGCGGGGTTAGCGATCGCTAGTTCCATGCAACGGACAGTATCTCTAATATCTAAGAATGCACGAGTTTGTCCACCTGAACCATAAACAGTTAGTGGGTGGTCAATTGCTGCTTGAATACAAAATCTATTGAGAGCTGTACCAAAAACTCCATCGTAGTCCAGGCGATTAATCAAAAGTTCGTCTTTGATAATTTCATCATCTAAAAGGCCAGTTAGAGCAACACCATATACAACACCTTGATTGAGGTCTGTAGCACGGAGGCCCCATATTTTGCAGGCAAAGTGAATATTGTGGCTATCGTGAACTTTACTTAAATGATAGAAAGACCCTGGTTGTTTGGGATAAGGCAGAGTATCCTTACGTCCATTATGTTCAATAGTAATGTAACCTTCTTCGATATCTATATTAGGAGTACCATATTCTCCCATAGTTCCCAATTTAACCAAGTGGGAGTCTGGAAAATCCTCTTTCATCGCATAGAGAATATTTAGAGTACCAACAACATTATTAACCTGGGTCATAACAGCGTGTTCCCTGTCAATCATAGAAAATGGAGCAGCACGCTGTTCACCAAAGTGGACTATAGATTCTGGTTCAAACTGACGTAGTGTTTTACTCAGGAAGTCGTAGTTAGTGATGTCTCCTATATGTAGATCAATTTTTTTGCCTGTCAGTTCTTTCCAACGTTGGATGCGTTTTTGAATAGGGGCAATAGGTGTGAGGGTTTCTACTTGAATTTCCATATCCCAGTGTCGCCGAACCATACTATCTAGGATACCTACTTCATAACCCTGACTAGAAAGATAAAGAGCGGTTGCCCAACCACAGTAGCCATCGCCACCAATTACTAGGACTTTCATAAATTTACTTTGAATCTTGCTTACTGATATTCGGTTAATGTACCAGGTCTTGGCAATTTTTGACACTCTCCCGTTAAATCAAAGACTTGTTGCTTAACGAAAATCAGACCTTAGAACTGGGAGCAAAGCCATTTCACAACATAATTGCTTTTCTGAGGCCAGGCTAAAGGTTTCATGTCACACTACCAAACTAAGGAGTCTTAAAATCAAATTAGGAAATTATCTCCCTATTTAAGATGAGTATGTGATTTTAATTGAGTATAAATTTAGGATTTCAAGTTCCAAATAAAATTTTAAATTAAATATTTTTATTTTCTCATTAGGGAACTTTCTAAAAAAATGAACGTCTCTAATATTATTTTTCATTTTTTTTGCTAATTAAATGTTTGGTGAAACGTTATTTTTTGTCATATCTTTAAGTTTTGTATTTTGTATTTTTTGATATAAAGAAAAGTTAAGAATATTTGATGGGTTTGATGTGAAGATTAAGTCAACTATTGGGACTAAGAGTAATTATAGTCTGGAATGAGAGCTAATGGTTTGTAATTCAGGAAACTGTTATAGAAAACGGGTTTTAGACCAGAATTAGTATTTGAGTTTTTAGATATAGCATCTATTTTAATTTCATTTAATTTCAGTTAAGTTGAAATAATTTAAAGGTTTTGGTTCATAAAAAATTTAGGTTTAGAGAGAGAAAGTGTTTGGCCAGTTAAACATTTTGTAACTCATGAGATTTACCTAGTATTTTGATAGCTAGATCACAAAATTTTTCTTCTCAAAAGAGAAATTCTCACTTATAATCTTGGAAAAATTACTTTTTTGAGAAAAGAAATGGATGATTTTTTTTCTGATGAATTTTTATCTGCAACTCAAGTTCCTTTTCCAGATCAAAATTTATTCGTTCCTTCACCTATTAACACTCTCATACCTGGACAGCCAACAACTATACCAGGCTTTGAGTTAGTTGATGGGCCTGAAATTATTCCTAATCAATTTGTCGAAGTTCCAATTCCAATAATACCCGGTCCTGCTGGTCCAACTGGTCCTGTCGGTCCCACTGGTGCTCCTGGTCCTGCTGGTCCAACTGGTCCTGTCGGTCCAACTGGTGCTCCTGGTCCTGCTGGTCCAATCGGTCCTGTCG
>NZ_JBNHER010000044.1:0-9479 GCF_050015975.1 Dapis purpurea BLCC-M126
TCAAACTGTGGAAAACAGATGGCACTTTAGTTGAGACTTTATCGGGGCACAATGATTATGTCTATGCTGTAGCATTTAGCCCGGATGGGAAATTGATTGCTTCGGGAAGTTGGGATAAAACTATCAAACTGTGGAAAACAGATGGCACTTTGGTTGAGACTTTATCGGGGCACAAAAATGCTGTCTATGCTGTAGCATTTAGCCCCAATGGGAAATTGATTGCTTCGGGGAGTAGGGATAAAACTATCAAACTGTGGAAAACAGATGGCACTTTAGTTGAGACTTTATCGGGGCACAATGATTATGTCTATGCTGTAGCATTTAATCCTGATGGGAAATTGATTGCTTCGGGGAGTAGGGATAACACAGTCAAACTGTGGAAAACAGATGGCACTTTAGTTGAGACTTTATCGGGGCACAATGATTATGTCTATGCTGTAGCATTTAACCCCGATGGGAAATTGATTACTTCGGGGAGTGGGGATAACACTATAAAACTGTGGAAAACAGATGGCACTTTAGTTGAGACTTTATTAGGGCACAAAAATTCTATCTTAGCTGTAGCATTTAGCCCGGATGGAAAATTGATTGCTTCAGGGAGTTATGATAACACTATCAAACTGTGGAATTTTAACCGAGATGAGCTAATAGACAACGCTTGCAAGTGGATGAGCGACTACCTGAAAAATAACCCTAACTTAGAAGAAAAAGAACGACACCTTTGCGATTAAATAGAGCCTTCAGCCACAGCTTTCTTTTTAAAAGGTGAGAAATTAGCAGCAGAGGGAAAACTTGAGGAAGCAGTTTCTCAGTTTCAACAAGCAGTAAAACTAGACTCTAATTTCAGTTTAAATGCAGCAACAAATCTGTTAGGAATGGGTAGGGAATTAATAATAGAAAATCAGAGAGTTGAGTTAGGTATTTCTCTATTGAAGCAAGCTCAAACATGGGAGCCATATATTGATCTAAATCCAGATACTGAGGAAATAGATAGAGATCCAGAACAATTGATAATTGATAATTGATAATTACCTATGGTTAAAAACGTTCTTGATTGGATATAAGGAAATACCCTCCCCTAAGAAACAGAGAAATTAAAAGTGTTTCAAGAGGAAGTTCAAGCTTGTCATTGCGAGACGGTGAGCAAAACAGTTAAGCTTCTGGGAAAGCCATTAACTTAGTCGAAGCAATCTCTTTAGCTTAACTGTTAGACTAGAGATTGCCACGGGGGGGCGTATCGGGAATAACCAAAACTCTTGCTTTTCCCGCCCCCCTCGCAATGACAACCTCTCTGTCATTGCGTTAACGCAGTTTTGCGATAGCAAGGCGGTGAGCAAAACAGTTAAGCTTCTGGGAAAGCAATTAACTTAGTCGAAGCAATCTCTTTAGGTAGAGATTGCCACGGGGGGAACTTATAGGTACTTACTAAAACCATTTCTTTCCCCACCCCCCTCGCAATGACAGTGAGGTAATTTTCTTTATGAGTAATGATAATTCACCGCTTGGTGCTAAAATAATACAATTATATAATCAAAATCAACT
Organism: Dapis purpurea BLCC-M126; assembly: GCF_050015975.1. Lineage (NCBI taxonomy): Bacteria > Bacillati > Cyanobacteriota > Cyanophyceae > Oscillatoriales > Microcoleaceae > Dapis > Dapis purpurea. The sequence goes on from NZ_JBNHER010000044.1 coordinate 1,543, forward strand.
ATGAACCAAACGATTAATGTTAATGGTTTAAAACCAGAACAACTAGAACAAATACAAGCAATTATTGAGGCATTTAAAGCCAAAAATCAACTAGAAGATTTACAAAAATCTCAAACAAAAATAGGCAAAGACGCAATTGACTATCTGACAGAAAAACCAATCAAAGTCGATAGCTTTTTAACCCGCGAACAAATCTATGAAAGTTAATCATTAACTCAAATGGAACTAAACTTTATTGATACAAATGTTTGGCTTTATCGCTTGTTTGATGATCAACGGATAGAAGCCATAGAAAGAGAAAGAAAGCGAAATATTGCTATTTCTATCACAGAAAAATCAAATCTTATTATCAGTACCCAAGTAATCAATGAACTTTCAGTCAATTTAATTAAAAAAGCTAAATTTGATGAAAGCCAAATTAAGGCAGTTCTTCAATCTCTTTATAACCGCTGTCAAGTCTTACCATTTGAGTTAACTATCCTGGAATCTGCTTCAGACTTACGGAGTCAATATAGTTTATCATTTTGGGATAGCTTAATTGTTGCAAGTGCTTTAGCAGGAGGTGCAAATGTTCTTTATTCTGAAGATATACAAGATGGTTTAATAGTTTTAAAACAACTCAATATTATTAATCCGTTTAAATAAAATAGATACTTCTTTGTAGGATTTTTCCAAATGTCATTACAATCAACAGACCCCACAATCCTTGAAACAGCTAAAGAAAAGTTAGTAAATCTTTCCCCGGAACGACTACAAATAGCCTTAGATTTCTTGACTTACCTCCAAGAAAAAGATGAAACAGATGCCAGTTATTTAATGAAATTACCATCAGAAAAAAGACGAGAAATTTTAGCAAAGCAAGCCGAAAAAATGTTAGAGCATTATCAGCAAGATAGAGAATGGCAAGAATTACAAACATGGGATGAATTAGATGAGCAATAATAATTCACCCAAACGGTGAGAAATTTGGCTAACAAATGAAGAAAATATCCACAGGTATTGCTTTATTGGTAGAATATGATGGTTAAATTTTACCTAAGTTTTGTAGGTTGGGTTTCCTTAAATGCCAATCCAACAATAACCAATAAATCTAATCAGGAGATAAAGTATGACTAATCAGTCTGCCTTGCCTAAAGAGAAAAAAAATCAGAAACCAGGAATTAGACTAACAGGAAACCAAAAAAGTTGGCTCATATCTGCTCATGTTATTTCTGGAGCAATTTGGTTTGGCACTGCCCTTTGTATGCTAATTATGGTTTTCAATAATTTTAACAGGACTAATGGCGATGAACTTTACGGAATTAATTCAATTGTAAAATTATTAGATGATTGGGTAGTTATTCCCGCAGCTAATATAACTTTACTGACTGGAGCCTTACTTTGCTGGTTAACAATTTGGGGATTTTTTAAATTTTATTGGGTAATTACTAAATGGATTCTTACTAGCACATTGATTATTTCTGGAACACTTTGGTTAGGACCATGGACTAATGCAATGACAGCTATTTCTGATGCAGAAAGATTAAAAGCTTTGAGTAATCCTCTGTTTATGTTTGATACTCAAGCCATAGTTATTGGTGCATCAATTCAAATTTTGAGTCTGATTTTCATCTTTATTATTTCCTTTTTGAAACCTTGGGGAAGAAGAGATATTAAACCCAAAAATAATACCAAGCCTTCAACTACATAAATTAAATCAAATCTGCTTCCTTTGGAGTGTTATAAGAAACCGGGTTTATCAGAGGTAGATGTTAGATAGTAGGGAATTTAATAAAAACCCGGTTTCTATATTTATTTATACCGATACTACCAGATTTGATATTAAATCTTACTATTCCAAGAAATAGCATTAGTTGGAGGTAATCCCCAGCTATTATTATCTCCTGTTGTTTCATTATCCAAAGTATTAACAACTTTCTGATAAATTTCCTCCGCTTGTTCAGGAGAATTACCAATACTTGTTAAGCCTAATTTGCCAAATTGTGACAAACACCCCATCATGTGAAATAACGTTCCTGTCTCAGTACCACTATCAAAATGCAATCTATTCAAAGCAATAATATCCATTAAATCATTAGGCAATAAACCCCGATAACGACTTTTTTGTAAATTATCTGTAGCTTTGTAAAATTTTGCCCGCCCCTGCTGACTATAAAATAAACCAGTGTCAAGATCGTAACGTCCATTTGTTAATAACTTTAATGTCATAAATGGATGAGTTGTACCACCCCGACGCAAGTTAATTTCAATCGCAAATAAATCCCATTTTGGCGATTCATTTGTACCTTGATTTACAGTGACAAAATCTACTCCAAATTTATCTAAAGCACCTTTTTCAGCTAAACTTTTTCCTACTTTCATACCTAAATCTTGTAAATTTAATCGGTAAGCTTCATCAGCAGGAAAACGACAACCGAGAAAAATTTGTCCATCAGGTCCCCCCAAAATTTGGTCATGGGTGGAGGTAATTTCAACTTCACCTTTGGGTGTAATTCGACATTGCACACTAGGCGATCGCTTCACATCTCCCTCTATAAAAGCTTCTGCTATTGCCCCTAACTCAAAAATGCGCTTACTAAAATTTTCCCAAGTTTCATTAACAGACTGAAACCGTAGTGCCGTAAAACTATTAAGTATAGCTTTCACCCTGTCACTCTTCTCTACTTTTTGTAGTGGTTGTAAATCTAACAGTGCATTACCTTCCCCCGAAAAACCCTCATTCAACTTAATCACTATTCGTTGCAGGTGAGGTTGCCGTTCCCACAACTGCGCTGTTACTAATGCTAAATCATCAATATTCCAAACTAACTCACTACCATCAGGATGAGGAATATTGCATTCAGCAAATATCTGCCTACTGCCACTTTTAGTACCCCAATAACTCAAATCTGGGTCTGCTCCTAACAAAGGGATACCTAACTGCAAAGACAATTCTCGTTCGAGTGGGGTAGAGTTATAACAAACCATGTAAGATTTTTCCTGACGCAACGCTTGTCGAATCCGCTCAATGAGACGGGGACGTTCTAAAATTTTCTCAGTTAGAGGTCTCGCAGAAGCATCATAAGTAGCAAATAGGAGCAGGCGATCGCGGGCGTGGGAAAAGGGAATTCCTGGTAACAGTTGTAAATAGTAGTCAAGAATGCTCGGATGGAGGGGTTCAGAAGTAACATAAATTAATCTGGTGCGGGGGTTCCGCAGACGTATTAAGGAAAATAGATGTCGTTCTTCGTAGTTGTGAGCACCCTGTATTTTTCGCAACTCCCGTTGATCTAGGGTGACAGAAGGGATAACCAAAATATCTGAGTCACTCTGATCAGATAAATCTATATTTTGCCAGCGATCGCGCAAATGAGTTTGTAGTTCCCTAAATAGTAAGGATTTTTCTTTATTAGCAGTGTCTAATTTTATCATGGTTTTTATCAATTATTCTTGAGTTTGATAGAACCAATTTAACATCTATATAATCAGCATTGGTAATACCGTTTCACTAAATTGAGAATTCAGAATTGAGAATGCCAGATTTGATAGGCTAAAAACTCTCACAAAATAACAGTTTCAGGCAATTATTTAACATTTACAGTTGGAAATTATTTGTGACATCCTTAAAGTGAATTGGTATAAGTATAAGTAAGTATCAGGAGTGAGGAGAAAGTGAAGCATCAAATTTAATTTTATCCTACTAGACATTTTCGATAATTCAGCACAAAAACTCTGTAAAAGGTTATGATATATTGGTTTTTACCGAATTATTAATAATTAATAATTAAATAATTCTGGTTTAAAGCCTCCCCTTTTAAGGGGAAACATAGTACTAGGATATTTCCTTATCTTCAATTCCGGTAAGGTTTTAACCAGAGGTAATTATCAATTATCAATTATCCATTATCAATTAATGAATAGAGGTATGTTGCCAAACCTACTTCTGCTCTACTTCTGACTCCTACAAAAAAACTTAATATTGAAAAAGATGCCAACTAGGTTCTATATAACTATTCTACTATACTGAAAAAAGTGCTAGAAGCAGAAACAATTCAAGAATTGAGAATTGAGAATTAAGAATTTATAATTACCTCTCCTTGAAAAGAAGAGGATTGACGAACAGGAAAATTTTGATTTATTATCCCCTTAAAGGGGGAGGCTTTAAACCACAATATTTCGGTAATGCTAAAGAAGTAATAAGTAGGTACGTCTAATTAAACACTAAAAAAAATGTAGGTGGGGGTTATAAGAAAGCCTTGATATTTCCGGTATACTCCATTAAACCCGCCCTACACTTGTTGCGTTTATTTATGCTCACCTACTTAATAGGTAAATTGACAATAAATCCAATTGAAATTTAATCAGTATTACTATGGCGAAAACTGCCATTTGAAATTATTAGTTTAAGATTTTAACTTAAAGGTCTAAATCTAGATCGCTCTGATCGCCATCTAAATCACTCATATCATTATCTTGCTGACTATCAGCATACTTAGAAGGTGGGCGATCGCTACTCCAAGCCCACCAACTCGTATTACAATGACAATGATAAAATTCTTGCCATTTGCGGCGACTATTCTCTGTATATACAGGCGATCGTCGATTAATCCATACTGCCTGTGCTTCCATTGTACTTGCCCCACATTTGGGACAGCGGAAATCAAAGCTATGAATTGCCGATTCAGTCCATTGGGGAGGAGTTAGATTAAAAGCTTCCATTCTTTACTCTCTTATCATATAATTTTACTTACGTCAAGATTTTAACTCAAAACTAGAGGAAAAATTTACCTACTATATGAGAATTTTATCTTGAATTCAGATAATCTAAAAGCTGGAGAAATAAATTGAAGTCAGAAGTCAGAAGTTAGAAGGTTAGATAGGGCGGAGTTGTTGGATTGGCGAGGTACAGAAGTTAAATTGTTGCTGTCATTAAATTTGAGAGGGCAAGAATATCCTAAGCACTCTCGTGACTGCTATACTTGGAATCTGCTGTACTTTCGTTTTCAGCAATTTTATTTATTATAAAACTCTATATAATACTTTAGGGGCATTTAATAAAGATGAATCCTGAACTTTCTGAAACTAGCCGTTTATTCGATATTATGCCTGCTTCTGGGCGAATGATGACAAAAATAGTAGGAAAACCAGAGCAACCTACAATTATTAAAACAACCTTTCCTGTACCATGGAAAAATGATCGGACGATCTATCTAAATTTTGATTTATGGATGAATTTACCCAAAGAACAACGAGATTTAATCATGTTAAGAACTGTGAGTTGGTTATGTGAAATTCAATGGTTTAAACCAAATATCAATCAAGGTATTTTGGGAGTTGGGTTAGTAGGAATAATTTCCCAATTAACAGAAGCTGATGTAGTTGGTATGTTAGTTGCCGGTGGTTTAAGTGCAATTGGTTTGACAAGAATTTGGCAGAGTAATCATAGTACACAAACAGAATTAGCGGCAGACGAAATGGCAATTAGAATATCAACTAGAAGGGGTTATGAAGCAGCTGAAGCAGCTAATCATTTATTACAAGGAATTGAAAATATAGCAAAAATTGAAGGGCGGAATAATTTTAATTTTACTGAGTTAATTAGGTCTCAAAATTTAAAAGCGATCGCTGGTTTATCTCCAGTGGGAGTGCCAGAAAAAGTTAGAAAGGAATAGCATTCATTAATGGATAATTACCTCTGATTAAAACCGTGAGGAAATTGAATATAGGGAAATTCCTAGGACTTTTTTCCCTTTTCAAGGGGAAGCTAATAAAGCTGAATTATTTAATTAATAATTACCTCTCCTTAAAAGAAGAGGATTGAGCAAAATGATTTTTTTTCTTCTTTTGCTCTATTTGATATAGCGTTTAGCGTTCCGCACAACGCGCGTTGTGCTAGCGCAAAGCTCCGCTTTATATGTCGCGCAGCGTTAACGAAGTTGTGCGCTAGCTAAACGGCTAAGAGCCGACATGAAAAACCCTGCGTGCCATGAAAAATGGAGCTGCTCTGTAAGAGCGGGAAACCTCGCCATCCCATCCTTCGGAATGCTCCCCATTCATGTCGGCTCTGAGCCGTTAACGAAGTTGTGCGGAACGCTAAATGACCGCTTTTTCTCCTTAAAAAGAGAGGCTTTAGACCTTAATTATTCGGTAAGTAGCGATCGCTATCCAAACTACCAATAGTAACAACTAACTCTGTAAATTCCTGCGCCAGAAGTTAACTATATTCTGGTTAAACTTTCTCACTCTAACCTTTTAGCAGATAAACATGACTACTTTCAATGTGACAAACCAAAACCTAGATTTAAAGTTAGAGAAAATTTTAAATCGCGCTCTCGAAGGTTTTGATCTATCTCCAGCAGAGGGACTTTTATTGTTATCTCCAACTACTCAACCTAATTTCGGAAAGTTTGCCTTAACTCAACTTCCACCAGAAATAACTGCTATCCAAAAAACAGCAGATCAACTTCGACAAAAACAAGCTGGTAATACAGTAACTTATATTATCAACCGTAATATAAATTTCACCAATATATGTGAACAACATTGTAGTTTTTGTGCATTTCGCCGAGATGAGGGGGATGATGGTGCATTTTGGTTAGATGTTGGTCAAATTTTAGAAAAAGCTAATGATGCGGTGCAACGTGGAGCAACAGAAATTTGTATGCAGGGAGGATTAAATCTTCAAGCTAAAGTTGCAGGAAAATCTTTACCTTATTATTTACAACTGGTAAAACAGATTAAAAACGAGTTTCCCCAATTACATTTACACGCTTTTTCTCCCCAGGAGGTACAGTTTATTGCTAGGGAGGATGGGGTGAGTTATGAATATGTAATTGCTGCTTTGCAGGATGCGGGTGTCGGATCGATGCCAGGTACTGCTGCAGAAGTTTTAGATGATGCAGTCAGGCGAGTTATTTGCCCAGAAAAAATTGATACGGCGACTTGGTTAGAAATAGTAGGTACGGCGCATCGCTTGGGAATGCCAACCACAAGTACAATGTTGTGCGGTCATATTGAAACACCCCAACAGCAAATTTTACATTTAGAAAGGTTGCGCTTTCTCCAACAAACTGCCATTGAAAAAGATTATCCGGCAAGAATAACGGAGTTTATTTTATTACCTTTTGTCGGACAAGAAGCACCTGCACCTTTGCGTCGGAGGGTGGGGCGAGACCAACCTGTTTTGTTGGATGTTTTATTATTAACGGCAGTGTCGAGAATATTCTTAGGAAATTGGATTATTAATCATCAACCAAGTTGGGTAAAAATTGGTTTAGATGGAGCCAAGGAGGCATTAACTTGGGGTTGTAATGATATTGGCGGGACCTTAATGGAGGAGCATATTACGACAATGGCAGGTGCTGTAGGAGGTACTTGTATGGAAGTGGAAAATTTACAAGAGGCTATTAGAAGTTTGGGGAGAAGCGATAAACAAAGAAGTACTCTTTATTGAAGTCAGAAGTCACAAGTTTAGATGATATTTGTAGTCAAATGTGGCAATAGTAGGGGCGGGTTTCCCCATTAAATTAACGAGTTTTTACCTAAAATTAGATAAACCCGCCCCCAATGATGTAACGACCATTTTAGATGTGTCAGTTATTACATAAATAGGAGTTATATCATGTTCGGTTAAATAGTTATTGTAATTAAAGCTCGTAGTAGGGCTTCAGCCCCATCTACAGTTAGGGCTGAAGCCCTACTACAAACAAAAACTTTATTATAAGTGATTACCCGAACATGATATTACGCAGAAACCGGGTTTATGAGGAAAATCTCCTGGTTTGAACAACAATATAAGTGCAATAAACCCGGTTTATTAGTTGGTTTGCGTAAATCTTGATAAAATCAACCCGCTCCTAAATCAACCCACACTAAATATTTTTTCTGCTTCCTTCTTTCTTCCTTACCCAATTATTAATTATTAATTATTAATAATTAAATAATTCTGGTTTAAAGCC
>NZ_JBNHER010000045.1:0-13247 GCF_050015975.1 Dapis purpurea BLCC-M126
TTTTAACCAGAGGTAATTATCAATTATCCATTATCAATTATCAATTAATGAAAAAGTCTACTTTTATTGGTAAATCTCAGTGGAATCAAAATTTTATTAAACCCTGAAAAGTTGGTTAGTAGCTTCTGACATGGCAATAGGAGGAATAGCGATAGCTCTACTGACAGGTTGGTTGAACCGTTGTTTGGGCGGTCATACTGGCTATACTTACGACACCGTGGTTGAATGGACGGAAGCATTATTATTGTGTATGATTGGTTACTATAGAATCCGATCTAGCTTAGATTTGATACTAAATTTTAAGTATTTTACTAGATATTCTTAAAATAATAGGACTTACGCAAAAGCAAGATAATTACGTCATTACGAGCGACAGCGAAGTAATCGCAAAAACTCTGCGATTGCTTCCCTACACTACGTTACGATCGCAATGACAAATCAACCTTGTGTAATATTATGTCCGCTGGTATCGGAGCGTGTAAACTAAAGGGTAAATATCTACAGGAAATTTAAGTTGTTTCGGAGTTAGTGAGGTACAAAGTTTGATCACTTTAGCTCACGGGATGAAGAGAGATTATATCATGTGCCCCCTCCGGGGGAGCTACGCTAACGGATAATCACTTATAATAAAGTATATGGTTTGTAGTAGGGCTTCAGCCCTATCTACAGTTCGGGCTGAAGCCCTACTACGAACTTTAATTATAATAACTTATTTAACCGTTAGCGTAGCTCCCCCGAAGGGGGCACATAATATTAGTCTTCAAGTGTACCTCACCATCCTAAAAAGTGCTGTAAGTTGTTTCGGGGCTGCTATCGCTCTTGAAGTTCCTTTTAAATTAAAAAGAATTATTGGTAATATCATTTCCGGATTAACAGTTATAAATAATTTAGGGAGTAGTCAGGAGGAAGAAAGAACCTTGAGGAGGAATTTTTTTTTATCACTAATTAAGCAAACATGATATAACTACATTTTGAGCAGTTAATAGAGCGATGTTGCATCCACAATGCTCCGCGATCGCTTTCTACTCAGATAGCTAATAATTTTTGACTTTAGCTCTCAAAAGCATACTAACCAGCTCCTTTAAAGGTAAAACCGGGAACGTTGGCAATAACGTTATCTTTGTTTTCTTCAGTGCCTGTAAAAAAGAAGGATCTCAACGTCAATCTGAAAAGCGCTGTAATATAAAATTATCATTTCCTTGAAGTTTAGAAACAGAAGTGGCAGAAGATTTAGATTAATAGTTATCCTATTTCTGCCATATAAAAAAAGTCTGATACCAATTCACTTTAAAGATGTCACAAATAGTTTCAGACTACATAAGTGAAATAATTTCCTGAAATTAATGTAGTGTCAAATTTTGACTCTACAAAATCTTACTTTTGACTGTCTTGAGTACGTCTTACATTCTGAGGAAACCTCAGAATTACCCACTCGCTTTTGACTTCCGTGAAACGGTATGACTGCTAACTCCTAACTTTTACGTTCTATCCAAACTTTCATTCCCTCTACCCTTAGAGATTTATTGCGGGTACCACAATATTGACCATTACGATAAACAGCCGAATCTCCCATATTTTGCACATGAGCAGTGTAGCATATATCATAACTGCCAGCTTGAGAACCTGTAAGTCGCATGGCAAACCCCTCTAGTCTACGCGCTCTTCCACGCTCCCCTGCTAATTTTCCAGCTTGTAACCACGGAGTATCACCAACTCCACCAACATTAGCCATATATTCCAGGTTTAATCCTGGGATAGGCGGCTCTATATTAATTTGAAAAGCTTCTACACGGAAACCTTGACCGCGAGTACCTGCATATTCTCCAGCAGCAAATGAGCGATCGCCCATATTTTGTATATGAACTATAACTTTTAATCCTACAGAAATTCCTGACGGTTTATTGGTAGTTTCTCCAAACATGATATTTGGTCTTTCAATTTTAGGAGAATTTTGAGGTGTTTCTACTCCAGGAACAATAATAATTTCCTCTAGAGGTTTTGCTGGTGTCGGTTCTTCTAAAATAATTATATCTGGATCGTCAATAGGTGTTTGATTAGGTTCACCACCACCAGAGGGTACTACTATTAAAGGTGGTAAATTTGTAGTAGTTGACTTTTGCAGATTAGTTGCTTGACTAGCAATATTTTTAGTTTGCTCTAATTCTTCGAGTGCAGGTAATTTAATTCTAGATATTGTTGATAAAGAGTCATTAGGAATTGTCAATTTTCCTCTGGATATAGCTAAGGTTAATTTTTTGCCAAAGGTAGCGTTAACTTTTTCTTCCAATTCCAACCACTGTTCATCATCTAAATTTTTTCCTTGTTTGACAAGTTTTAATACTGCTGAAAGTGGATGTCTATCTTCAATTAAAGCTTGAGCATCATCAGGTAATTTTTCAGATTTTGCTTGAGAAATTATTTGATATAATTGTTGAGCTTGTGTTTTAACTGATTGTAAAGGAGGAAATTCTGGTTGCTCTTGATGAGCGATCGCCAAAATTTGATTAAGAATATCTAAAGCTGGTTGACTGGTTGATGATGCTGTGGTTTTTGTAACTGCTTTAATTAAGTTTTCTAAGTCTGTAAAGGAAAGTATTGCCCCTGTAGAAACTTGAGATGTTTGTGCCAATTTTAGTCCCTGGTCTTTCAGATTGGCAAAATTTTTACAGTAGGCCATTAGTTCTTCTAGTAAACTTTCTGAAGGAGGAGTACCTGCATTTTGTAGTTCTTTAGCTGCTAGGGAGAGGCGAATACCTAAGTTAGGAAAATTGTCTGATAGGGATGCTAGTTTTTCTAAGAAATTATGATGAGTTCTTTCCATGCTGTTGTTACGGTAAAATCGTACAGTCACAATTTTACCCCTTTAGGAAAAATAATAATTCCTCTATTGCCAGTTTGAGACTAGAGATGCTATCCTTACATTTATATATTAGGGCGCGTAGCTCAGTGGATAGAGCACCAGATTCCGGTTCTGGGTGTCGGGGGTTCAAATCCCTCCGTGCTCGTTTGAGGAAGTAAGGTAGAAGGAAAAAAATATCCTAGAAATAGGGTTTCTTAAGGAACTACTGCCTACTGCCTACTCCCTACTCCCGAAATAACTTAATTACCACCAAAACTAGGGGTTGAGTTAGAAGGAGGAGCTGTCAATACAGATTGATTATAGGGGTTAATCATATCGGGAGTCCGAATAACTGGGGTACTAGAAAATTGTCGTCTCTGTTCATCTATGTATAACTGGTTAATTCGACGATTATCACTCTCAATAGCTTGCTCTGGATATTTAGGAATACCAAAATAACGACCTATCTGATGCAAGAGGTCTCTTTTTCCAAAAAAGTTACCAGAACGTTTTTGACTTGCTCGGTTAAACTCTTCTGCAAAAGGTTGATATGTACGGGCAGGATCTTCTGGATGTCCCGCTTGAGCAACCTGGACAGATGTTACGGTCGCGATCGCAGAAAAAAGAATCGTGCCACTAAGACTTTTCCAATTCATGGCCATAAATTATAACTTATTTAGATTATTAGTGCTAAATTGCTCGTATTATAGCAGCGAGATTATCTAGATAGGCAACAGGGAATAGGGAATAGGGAATTAGTATTAAATTGTGCCTCACTATCCTCAAAAGTGCTGTAATATGATGTCCGGATAATCAGTGATAAAAAAGTATATGGTTTGTAGTTGGGCTTTAGCCCTATCTACAGTTCGGGCTAAAGCCCAACTACAAGCTTTAATTATAAGTATTCAACCGGACATGATATAAGTTTTTTTATTATAAGTTCAGAAGAATGGGAAAATTAAATTTGAGTCTGGATTGTTCTCCTCAAAACTGATACTTACTCATAGTTACCAAATAATCTAAAATCCGGTTATACGATTCTTACTTTCGACTTTTAAATTTCTTTCGGCCTTGATATGAAAAACTCAATTACATCTCTAAATTCTTCATCTTTAGATTTAACTAGTGCTGATTTAATAACTATTAGACAACAACTACTCGATCTGTTATGTCGGTTAGCTTATCGTGAGGGAAATTTTGTACTATCCTCTGGGCAAAGTAGCTCCTATTATATAAATGGTAAATATGTTACTCTTCATCCTCTGGGCGCTCTGATAATAGGCAGATTACTATTGTCCATGTTACCTCAAGATACTCAAGGGGTAGCAGGTTTAACATTGGGTGCAGATCCAATTGTGACTGCTGTGAGTGTGGTATCTGCTTATGAAAATCGACCTATACCAGCTTTAATTATTCGTAAACAAGCGAAAGGACATGGCACAATGTCTTACATTGAAGGGCCAATATTAGAAACTAATGCCAAAGTAGTTGTTTTGGAAGATGTCGTCACAACTGGAGCATCAGCAATGATGGCGGTTAATCGACTACGAGAGGCAGGTTATCAGGTTAATCAGATTTTTTCTCTTGTTGATAGACAACAAGGTGGTGGGGAATTTTATGATAAAGAAGGTATTCAGTTTGAGTCAATATTTACAATCTCAGAATTACAAGAAAATCTGAAAAATCTTAACGATAAAAATGACGACTAAAGCAGATTTGACAGACTCAGAATGGGAGTTATTATTACAGGCAATTACTTTGGTTTCGATGATAGTTATTGGTTCAGATTTTACACTTTTCTCAGTAGTAAAAGAAGTATTTGCTTTGCCAAAAATTCAAAAGCAAACAAAGTATAATTATCAAAATAATCAACTTATTCAGGATTTATTAGCAGATACTTCTGATGCTGATAAAACAACTCAAATAAATGAGATAGAAAATTCAGAAAATTTTACAGATTTTCTCAAAGATGCACTAGAAAAACTTAAAGCTGCGGTAGCGATCGCTCATCTTAAAGCTAATCCTATAGAAGCTCAAGAATACAAAGAATTTCTCTATGAAATAGCTAATCAAATAGCTAATGCTTCTGGAGAAGGAATATTTGGCACAGGACCTAAAGTTAGTCAAAAAGAAGCTATCGTTCTAGAGCAAATCAAAAAAGCTCTAGAACTAGATTAATTGATTGGATTAAATATCATAATATGAGAAACTATACTGCTTCACAGAAGTCAAAATTTAAAAGGTAAAATGTTATACTTACATTCTGCACAACAAAATGTAGTATCAAAAATAGGAGACAGGAGACAGGAGATAGGAGACAGGAGATAATTATAGTGGTCAAGAGGAGTAAGTAATTGAGTATTTATGCTTAATATTTTCCCCCTCGTCTGACTCCTCAGAAAGGTCAAATGCAAGAGCTATATAGTATAAATACTTACCAACCTACAGTTTTTTATACTACTTTTAATGTTACAAATTGACGTACAGAATGTGGGTTATAGACTCAAAATTTTGATGCTACAGTAATGTCAGCAAATTATTTCATATCTTTCGTTTGAAACTATGTGTGACATTTTTCAAGTGAATTAGTATAGATTTAGATTTTTTTGGTTAATCTTCTCGCCATTCTTCTTTACCAATCAAGTCAATAATACGGTCTCTAGACAGAAAGTTATTTCTCTCTAATTCTAACTCAATTTCATTCCAATCTCGATTAGGAATATACCAACGAAGAGTATAAATAGATTGATGACGACTAATAAGTTTTTGCCTTAATAATTCCTGTACTTCATCCTTGATCAAATCAAGAGAGTAGATAGTAGCTTGAACCATTGGATTTCTCCTAAGCGTAGATATTTTTAAACAGACAATTAACCAGAATTACTAATTTCGAGTGAAACTTTGTTGTCAAAAATATAACTCATACCTAGAAACATAAATCTGATTATCCAGGAAATATTTTTGTCTTGCTGTATTTACTTTGACGTTTTAAAAAGCTGGTTTTTGGTAAAGTTAATTATTAGCCTTGAAAATAATGCACAATCTGATATTTGCCTAATTCATGGCTAGTTGCAGTTTTCCGATTAGCCTGAAAATCAAAAGCTTGAGTACGCTCCGACTTTGGTATTATATCATGTCCGGATAATCAGTGATAAAAAAGTTTTTGTTTGTAGTAGGGCTTCAGCCCGATATATACTTAGGGCTGAAGCCCTACTACGAACTTTAATTATAACTATTCAACCGGACATGATATTAAAGCTATAATTGCTTCTGCTTCAGTGCGAGTAGCGGGAAGTCTATCCCAGCTAATACCAAGTAGAATTCGTATCTATCCTGCACGGTGGCGAAGTAAGAAGCACGAAGTTCGGTACTAGCAACTTTAGTACGGAGATTTTCTATTATTTCCAGGGATTTTTCGATGGAAGCTAGGCTTTGATTCAGTTTTCCTTGGTTTCGTTTAACCCAAGCAATATTATTGAGAGTACCTGCTTCCCCACCCCGATCCCTTACTTGCTGAAATAGAGGTAAAGCTTGCTGGTAGTAATTGAGTGCAATTTCTTTTTCTCCTAAGCTATCATACACAGCGCCAATATTATTGAGAGTAGTTGCTTCTCCACCCCGATCCCTTACTTGTTGTCTCAGAGGTAAAGCTTGATTAAAAAAATTGAGTGCTTTCTCTTTTTCTCCTAAGCTATCGTAGACAACGCCAATACTTGTGAGGGTAGTTGCTTCCCCATCTCGATCGCCTACTTGCTGAAATAGAGGTAATGCTTGATTATAGAAATTAAGAGCAAGTTGTTTTTCTCCTAAGCTAGAGTAGACACCCCCAATATTATTAAGAGTGTCTGCTTCCCCACCTCGAGCGCCTACTTGCTGAAATAGAGGTAAAGCTTGATTATAGTAATTAAGAGCAATTTTTTTTTCTCCTAAGCTAGAGTAGACAAAACCAATATTATTAAGAGTGTCTGCTTCCCCACCCCGAGCGCCTACTTGCTGAAATAGAGGTAATGCTTGATTGTAGTAATTAAGAGCAATTTTTTTTTCTCCTAAGCTATTGTAGACAAAACCAATATTATTAAGAGTGTCTGCTTCCCCACCCCGAGCGCCTACTTGCTGAAATAGAGGTAATGCTTGATTGTAGTAATTAAGAGCAATTTTTTTTTCTCCTAAGCTATTGTAGACAAAACCAATATTATTAAGAGTGTCTGCTTCCCCACGCCGATCGCCTACTTGCTGAAATAGAGGTAATGCTTGATTGTAGTAATTAAGAGTTTTTTGTTTTTTTCCTAAGCTATTGTAGACACCGCCAATATTATTAAGAGTGTCTGCTTCCCCACCTCGATCGCCTACTTGCTGAAATAGAGGTAATGCTTGATTGTAGTAATTAAGAGCAATTTGTTTTTCTCCTAAGCTAGAGTAGACAAAACCAATCCAAACCATTGTGTTTACTTCTTTTTTTAGGTTGCCCGTATTCCTAAAAAGTAATAGTGCTTCTTCCCATTTAGCGATCGCTTGCCTTCGAGATTCTGCTGTTCCTTGCTGATACAGTTTCGTTCCTTCATCAAAAACTTTGTCTGCTTCAGTATCAGGATTGGTTTGAACAGCAACTTCTCCCTTATTCACAATATTTGGTAATATTAAGAGAAAGAAACTGATGCTAAATAACATCATACTACTAATACTGAGAATAGATAACCATTTCTTAGGAGAAACCATAGATTTTATCTCCTTCCTCACAACTAGAAAATTTCATGTTATAGTCCCTGTTTGAAAAAAAATCTGCAATTGACTACAAACAATTTTAACCTCAGTAGTAAAGTAGGCAAATGTTTAATTGTTCAGAAACAATCCAGTAGTACACTGACACAGCTAATTTTGTGCGTTGGATTTTGGGGCGAGTTTATTTAATCTGATGGTTAAACTTCTTAATTTAACCTGGAACCCGTCCCTAATATTAATGAAGGGTAAATGCTGATAATTTTCAATAAATTTATTTCAGATTTAAAAATTAAAAACTCCCCTGTTTTTTAGAGGAGTTTAGTTATTTATTCTTAATGATTCAAACTTTAACAAAAGAGGAAAATATAAGTTTATAGGGTAGGTTTAAATAAAAGGATAAACAATTAAACCCAAATATTAGTTTTTTCTACCAACCCTAATTATTTCAGAATTAATATCGCTATTAACTTTGAGTTACAACTTCCTTGTCTTTCGCTAAAAACTTCTCTAGTTCTGTCAAAGCATCAGCATCAACTTTAGTTTGCATTGGACAGAATTTCGGTCCGCACATAGAACAAAATTCAGCAGTTTTATAGATATCCGCAGGTAAAGTTTCGTCGTGATATTCTTTAGCTCGATCTGGATCTAAAGATAATTCAAATTGACGGTTCCAATCAAAATTATAACGAGCAGCAGAAAGTTCATCATCTCTATCCCTCGCTCCCGGACGACGACGAGCAATATCTGCAGCATGGGCAGCAATTTTATAAGCAATTAACCCATTTCTTACATCTTCAGCATCAGGTAAACCTAAATGTTCTTTCGGAGTAACGTAACATAACATTGCCGTACCATACCAACCAGCCATTGCAGCGCCAATAGCAGAAGTAATATGGTCATAACCAGGAGCAATATCTGTGACTAATGGGCCTAAAACATAGAAAGGAGCTTCCGAACACTCTTCCATTTGTTTTTTCACATTAAACTCAATTTGGTCCATCGGTACATGACCAGGACCTTCTACCATAACTTGGACATCATGTTCCCAAGCACGGCGAGTTAATTGACCTAATGTTTTTAATTCTGCTAATTGCGCTTCATCAGTTGCATCGTGGGTACAACCTGGTCGCAAAGAATCCCCTAAACTAAAGGAAACATCATATTTTTTGAAGATTTCGATTATTTCGTCAAAATGGGTGTATAATGGATTCTGCTTATGGTGGTGTAACATCCACTTAGCGATAATTCCACCGCCACGGGAAACTATACCAGTAATACGACTTCTGACTAGAGGTAGATGTTCAATTAACATTCCAGCGTGAATAGTTTGATAATCTACCCCTTGTTTAGCGTGCTTTTCAATGATATGCAGAAAGTCATCGGCAGTGAGATTTTCTATTCTGCCGTGAACGCTTTCTACTGCCTGGTAAATTGGTACGGTACCTATAGGAACTGGGGAAGCATTGATAATGGCAGTTCTAATTTCATCTAAATTACCGCCACCTGTAGATAAGTCCATAACGGTATCTGCACCGTATTTAATAGACAGTCTTAGTTTATCAACTTCTTTCTCAATGTCAGAAGTATTAGGAGATGCACCAATATTAGCATTAACTTTACACCGAGAAGCAATGCCAATAGCCATTGGTTCGAGGTTAGTATGGTTAATATTAGCAGGGATAATCATCCGTCCCCTTGCTACTTCTTCGCGGATTAACTCAGCAGGGAGATTTTCTCGTTGGGCCACAAAGTCCATTTCTTCAGTGATGATTCCCTGACGAGCATAGTGCATTTGAGAGACATTTTTGTGTCCACTACGCTTGGCGATCCATTCTGTCCGCATATTTTTTCCCTTAAATAAACAGCTTCCCTCCGCTGGTATTAACCAGTCTCAGGTTCTAAGGGTATTTCTCAGCCTGAATATCTAGGCACCCCTAGCTTAATTTTTCACTATACCATTTTTTTGGGATCGAGAGAAAGTAAGTCAGAAGTCATAATTCAGGAGTCAAAAGTTAAAAAAAGAAATTATATAGACATCTCCAATCATAAAAAATCCAATCAATTATCCTCAAAAAACTATCAATTATTTCCTCGTACTCCCTCTTTTCTGGATAACTCTAATGATTTCTAGCAAAAGCCAGAAAGTTGATTATTGATATTCCCTCGTTCATGCAAATTATTCTAAAAAATAACAATTAAGAATTGAAAAGTATTCTGCAAAGACTACTCTATTTTGTCTAATTATAAAAAGTATAATAGTAAGCATTCAGCAGTCAGCTCTCAGCTCTCAGCTTCATTACCTTTAAAAGAGAAAAAAGTAATAAGCGAGATTTCATGCTAATTAAAAGTTACTGTAAAAGTCCATCAGTTAACCTAAAAAGTCTATAGAGCTACATCGTTCCTTTTCATTGCTAAAAGCTGACTGCTAATAGCTGAATGCTTACGTATAATAACCATGACTTTTATAGTCATAGTTATTAAGTATTTCGATAAAAATTAAGATAACCAGTTACAAATAGCATCTCCATTTGGAGATTCAGGATGTGCTAAACATTCTAATTCTTGAATTTTTTCATCTTTACTGCCGATAACCATCTTTAAATTACCAACTTGTTCTTGAAGTTGCTGAATTTCGCTTTGATAATTTTGATATAACTGACGCATATTTTTAATTGCATGAATTTCCTCAAATATTAGACTTAGTGCTAATTTACAATTTTCCTCCATTTTGTCTAACATTTTTTCCATTGTTATTTCAGATAAATTTTCAGGTTGGAATAGTTCAGATTTTGGAGTATTAGAACTCAACATTTGTTTCTCTCCAGTTTGGTTCGATATGAACTTTGACTCTTCCAACTTAATTCCTTTATCTGTGAGGTAGAGGAAAACTGTTCCTGTTTTGAAGTTTTGTTAAAATCTCTTGACTATTTTCCATTTTTAAGAGGTACTCCACCAAATTTATCAAAGGGAACTTTTTGTCCATCTATCCAGGTGAATGCTTGAAGTTTAAGTTTACTACTCGCTTTAATAGATAAGTTCAAAGCCTCTATCGATGATTTATTAAATGCAGCCAATTTTGTTCTGACAGAAGAGTTCCAAATTGCTACAAGTTGACAAATTAAAATAGTTGTTCCCAACCAAGAAAAACTGAATCTACGCCAACCCATATTTTTTTTCAAAGTTTGCTGTTTTTTAGGATGAAGTTCAGAGTAAATTCCTGAATGATTATCCGTTTGCTTAATAATTTCAATTAATTGTTTAACACCTTTTTTTATTGTTTTAAGATTAATATCATAATGTTTTTCTAGGCAAATTTTAAAAGAACCTTCTATCTCTTCTTTTAAAGTAGCTACAAACAAATCATAAGCAGAATTAAATGGATATGGCTTCAGAAAAATCCTATCTGGGAAAAACTTATAGAATTGAGAACTTATTTTTTTGCTAGATAAAAGGTTAGTAAATGCAGAGTGCAGTTGTCTGACATACTTTTCTGCTACTTGAATAAGTTCCCATTGAGTTTTGTATTGGTTGACAGTTAGCCAAATTAAATCATACTTATATTGAACAATTTCTTTTTTTTCTAAAGCTTCTACAATTGGGTCTCCTTGCTGATATATAAACTTAGCCCTCCAACATTCAGCTATATAAACTTGAACATTTCTTGCTTTTTGCCATTCTTGCTTTTGCTCTTCAGTCCAACATTTTGCCAACAAACTTTCACTAGGCAAACTTTCCATAACCTGAGCAATTTTTTCCAAAACTTCTCTTTCTTCTTGACTCATTTTCTTATACGAATTCACTGTAAATACTTTACAAATAATTTCACGCTTAATTCTATGAAATAATCTCCTAAAATTCTTATTTATTCCCTGCGCTAAAAATATCTAACTTCTGACTTCTGACTTCTGACTTCTGACTTCAAAGATTTAGGCCCCCTTTTACGGTAGTCTAGAAAGAATGACCAAATTTATTAATTTCAATAGAAAAAATGACAGTATCTGCTTCTACTCGTACGGTTCGGATCGGTTCCCGCAAAAGCCAACTTGCCTTAGTTCAAACCTACTGGGTGCAAGAAGAACTCCAGAAACATTTCCCAGACATTACATTTGAAGTCGAAACTATGTCTACCCAAGGGGACAAAATTCTAGATGTGCCCCTAGCAAAAATTGGGGATAAGGGACTTTTCACTAAAGAATTGGAAGTGGGAATGCTGGAAAAGAAAACTGACTTGGCAGTTCATTCTCTCAAAGACTTACCAACTAACTTACCAGAAGGTTTAATGTTGGGTTGCGTCACCGAACGGGAAAACCCGGCAGATGCTTTAGTCGTCCATGAAAAGTTCAAGGATAAACAACTTGAGACTTTGCCAGAAGGTGCTGTTATTGGTACGTCTTCTCTGAGACGTTTGGCACAACTACGCCACCATTACCCCCACTTGGAATTTAAGGATGTTCGTGGTAATCTGAATACTAGACTAGCAAAATTAGATGCTGGAGAGTATGATGCCATTATTTTGGCTTTTGCCGGTTTGCATAGATTAGGAATGAGCGATCGCATTCATCAAGTTATACCTCCAGAAGTGTCTCTTCATGCAGTTGGGCAAGGCGCTTTAGGAATAGAATGTCGTGCTGGAGATACTGATATTCTAAATTTGTTGAAGAGTCTGGAACATACTGCAACTGCTCATAGATGTTATGCCGAACGTGCTTTTTTGAGAGAGTTAGAAGGGGGTTGTCAAGTTCCCATTGGTGTTAATACCCAAATAGAAGGGGAACAACTAACTTTAACTGGTTTAGTTGCTAGTTTAGATGGTAAAAAATTGGTTAAGGATGTTGTAACTGGTGCTACTGCTGAGGCAGAACAAATAGGTCTCGAATTAGCGAGAAAATTGAGAGAACAAGGTGCCCAAGAAATTTTAGATGCAATTTTGGCAGAAATTGACCGTAGTTAATTTTAAATTATCTATAAACTTGGAATATTTAGGGTTTGCTGAATAAAGTCTTTTAATAGGGGTAGGAGTCAGGAGACAGGAGACAGGAGACAGGAGTTAGGGGAATTATAGAGGAGGTAGGAGTAAGAATTGTCCCTCAATTTTTCTGTTATCAGTAAAAATACATCTTGAGGTAATATTTTTGATAGTGAGGTAATATTTTTGATAGTTAGGACTTACGCATGAGGTACGAAAAACTAGGATTTGAGATTGCTTCCCTGTCGATCGCAATGACGAAAATACATTGTACTGCGTAAGTCCTGATAGTTAAACTGAAACTAGTCTCGCCCTTAGTAATACTAAATAGTTAACTAACAAGCACTTTCAAAATGTTCAGCTAATAACATATATTGCTGTTTTAGAATTTAAATTACCGAATAATTAAGGTAAAAAGCCTCTCCTTTAAAGGAGAAAGAAGAAAAAATTTTCCCTACCGTTTTAGGGAGAGGTAATTATCAATTAATGAATTTGTAACTGGTTTTAAGCAAATATTAGGTTTAACTGATGGGGAGTTTGAGGGGCTGTGAGTCCCGCGCTCTATCTGAAAGATGAGCGTCGGGATAAATAGACCCCTCAAGCAGATTTTATCCGGTCAATCCCGGTAAAATCGGCAACAGATATAGGTCTGGTGACCAATAATTCTGTGTTATA
Source organism: Dapis purpurea BLCC-M126 (assembly GCF_050015975.1). Taxonomy (NCBI): domain Bacteria; kingdom Bacillati; phylum Cyanobacteriota; class Cyanophyceae; order Oscillatoriales; family Microcoleaceae; genus Dapis; species Dapis purpurea. The sequence continues at coordinate 13,200 of NZ_JBNHER010000045.1, forward strand.
TCATGTTCGGATGATCACTTATAATAAAGCCAAAATCATTACAGTAGA
>NZ_JBNHER010000046.1:0-26716 GCF_050015975.1 Dapis purpurea BLCC-M126
TATACGCAATAGTCAGAAATTTTGACGACTCATCTCTTCTTGCTGGGTGCTTCAGCAAATGAATTAATCATTGCTCTATAAACAATAGTCAGAAATTTTGACGACTCATCTCCCCCAGTTCTCCGCTCCCCATCTGTCTAATTCAAAATCGACCCCCCCATCATTTTCTGATACCGCCATTCCAACTCCTTCCTCAAAAGAGGCCAACTATTCAAACTTTCATCCTTCTCCATGACCCGAAAAGCAGCACCCCGCGCCAACTCCAAAACCTCCTGATCTTCAACCAAACTCGCCAAAGCAAAATCCGGCAACCCCGACTGCTTAGTTCCCAAAACCTGACCTGGACCTCGCAGACGCATATCCATCTCCGCAATAAAAAACCCATCTTGAGACTGCTCCAACACTTTCAAGCGCTCCGTCGCATCTGTCGAACCAGCGCCTCTCATCAACAAACAATAGGAGCGATGAACACCACGCCCCACCCGTCCCCGTAACTGATGTAACTGAGATAAACCAAACCTTTCTGCATTTTCAATTAGCATTACTGTGGCATTTGGTACATCTACCCCCACTTCCACGACAGTAGTAGATACTAAAATCTGAGTTTTATTATCCCTAAATATACTAATAGCTTGGTCTTTTTCTGCACTGCTCATTTTGCCATGCAGCAAACCTATCTGAAATTCTGGGAAAACTTTTTCAGCTAACTTTTGATGTTCTTCCACTGCAGATTTTACATCCAATTTTTCTGACTCTTCAACTAAAGGTAAAACCACATAAACTTGTCTACCTTGAACAATTTCTCGGCGGATTAAATCGTAAGCTTTTTTACGTTGTCTCCCAGTTAAAGTTGTAGTTTGAATCGGTTGTCTTCCTGGTGGCAACTCATCTATTTGACTAACATCTAAATCTCCATGTAATGTTAAAGCTAAAGTTCGGGGAATAGGAGTAGCTGTCATTGCTAAAAAGTGGGGAGATTCACCTTTTTGTTGTAATTTTGCTCTTTGTTGAACCCCAAATCTATGTTGTTCATCTATTACTACTAAACCTAATTTATGAAAGTTGACTGTATCTTGAATTAGAGCATGAGTACCGACTAATACTGGTAATTCTCCAGTCTCAAGTTGAGAGTGAATTTCTCGACGTTTTGCTACTTTTGTCGAACCTGTTAATAATTCAACTGGCAAATGTAAGAGATTAAACCAACTAACTAATTTGCGATAATGTTGTTCTGCCAATACTTCTGTTGGTGCCATTAAAGCAGCTTGATAACCAACTTGAATTGCCGCTAACATGGCAACTACCGCTACTACTGTTTTTCCAGCTCCCACATCTCCTTGTACTAATCTTTTCATTGGTTCAGGTTTTTGTAAGTCGCTAAGAATTTCATTGACTACTCTTTTTTGAGCATTGGTTAATTGAAATGGCAGTAGTTCGTAGAATTTATCAATGAGTTTTCCTGTGACAGGTAAAGCTATTCCTGTTTCTACTTTTTTTTGCAGTTGCCGACGTTTTAATAATCCTAATTGTAGGTAGAAAAATTCATCAAAAACTAAGCGACGACGGGCAGCAGCTAAACAATCTCTATCTATAGGAAAATGAATATTTTTAATAGCATTTTTTAAATCTATTAATTGATATTGGTTCAGAAAATTTTCTGGTAATGTATCTGAGAATTTTTCTGCTGTTGGTAAAACTGTAAATATTGCTCGTCTCACAACATCTGCTCCTACTCCATCTGTCAAAGGATAAACTGGTACTAAACGACCAATTTTCATAGATTCAATTTGAGCACCCTTGCTATCAAGAACTTCTATTTCTGGGTTATCTAAATTTTTGCCATATTTGTTTTCTTTAACAAGACCTGAAGCAGCTACTGTTGCACCGACTGGATAGATTTTTTTTTGCAGCATTTGCCAGCCTTTATTACTGAATCTAGGTCCGGCAAAAAAGCGACTAATTTTAATTTGACCTGTGGCATCTGTAAGAGTAAGTTCAAGAATAGTTAATTTCTTATTTTTGGGGCTAGAAAAACAGTTGAATCGTTTAACTTTGCCAATGATAGTAACAGTTTCTCCAGGTTCTAAGTCACGAATATTTACTTGACGAGCATAATCTATATGGTCTCTTGGATAATAATAAAGTAATTCTCTAACTGTATATAATCCTAATGTTGCTAGGCGATCGCTGTTTTTAATTCCGATACCTTTTATATCTTTAAGTGGCTGTTGTAGTTCTAAGTTATTGGTATATTTTTTGGCAAAGTTAGCAGTATTTTTATGTACTTTGGTAGTTACTTCGACTGGATGTACTTCTCGTATATTTTGCTCTTTTTCTCTAGCATATAAAGACTCCATTTTATTTAAAAAATGCTGAGTTTTTTCTATTAAAAATTGCCGTTCTTCTCTAGTCATTCCTGGATAACAGGCAAATTTTTTAGACAACTCCTCAAATTGATTTTGATAAGCTTTTAATGTTATTGGTTGTTTACTTAAACTAATACTCAAAAAGTCATTAAATATATATTGTTTGCCTTGGATATTTTGAAATCCACGTTCTGCTTCTACCAATAAAGCTTTTTTTAGTCTTTCCCAGTCTATGGTTTCTTTTTCATTATTCATGCCATTTTATTTGATAGATTATTTATATAATACCTTATATAAAATTTACATCAGTTTTCTGCTTGATGAAATACTATTACTAAATAGATTTCAAAATTTATCGTAGGGGTTGGGTCTCCAAACCCTAGACACAATAAACTGTAATTGTTAATTCTTGATTATTAATTATTAATTATTTTACTCTCTACCCTAGCAAAAATACTTTTTCAGCAAACCCTAATTAATAATTATTCATTAATTGAAAACAACGTTCTAGATAAATTTTTGCTACTGGATCGTCAGGATTTTTACTCAGACAATCTTGAAATAGTTGAGCAGCTTGATTAAATTCTCCTTGATGATAAGATACCATTGCTTTTTCAAATTGATGTTTTGTGATTTTTTTACATTCTAAAATTTCAGGTGGGTCGGCATCAAACACTTCAAAAAATGTCACCATTTCTGCCTTTCCTTTTACCTGTGCTCTATCAATTAAACGTAGGGAATATTTTAGAGGATTTTCTAATAACTGAATAGTGGAGTTACTAACTAATAAAGATACATTATAGACTTTAGTTAATTGTTCTAAACGGGATGCTAAATTTACCGTATCACCAACTACTGTACCATCAATTCTTTGAGTACCTCCTACCGTACCTAAAACTACATTTCCTGTGTTAATACCAATGCCAATTTGTAATGCCTGTCTGTCTGGTCTTTGCCTAGTTTTATTATATTCAGTTAGTAGCTTTAACATGGAAATACCTGCCTCAACAGCATCATCAGCTTTACCTGGAAATAGCGCCATTATAGCATCACCAATATATTTATCAATAAAACCATTATTTTCAACTATTGCTGGTTCCATTCGGGAAAGATAGGCATTAATAAATCTAATACTATCTTCTGAATTCATCGCTTCGATAAGAGTAGTAAAATTACGAATATCAGCAAATAAAACTGACATTTTAAGTTGTGTGCTATCTCCTAAATTAACATCTGTAATATTTTTATATCCCATCAATGAGAGAAATTGCTCTGGTACAAATTTAGTAGTAGCAGTAGTTAATTGTAATTCATTATGTAGAGATTCTTGTAAGTCAATATTAGCTTTAATTAGTTCCATATTTATTTGCTCAAGTTCAGCATTTTTTTTTGCTATCTCCTGCTTCCTAAAATAACTATTTAAAGCTTCTTTAACTGTCAATTTTAAGTCATGTGATTCCCAAGGTTTAGGAATATAACGATATAAATTTGCATAGTTAATCGCATTTCCTACTCCTGTCACATCTGCTTGTCCAGTCAGCATTATTTTTAAAGTCTCAGGATATAGAGAATGAATCTCTTGTAGTAGTTCATCTCCCTTCATTTCTGGCATAATATAGTCAGCAATAACTATTGGGATTTCATAATTATCTTCTTTTAACTCCATAAATACTTCTAGAGCTTCTTCACCACTTTGAGCAAATTCAATTAAAAAATTATCTCCTAAATTATCTTCTAATTCTATACGAAGACTATCTAGAATCATCGGTTCATCATCGACACAAATAATAGCAATTTGATTCATATTCCTAAAATAGGGAGGAGGTAGTAGGGGAAAATCATGGATAATGGATAATTACCTCTGGTTAAAACCGTAAGGGAATTGAATATAAGGAAATATTTCTTTTTTCTCCTTAAAACTGGAGTTTAGACTAAATTTTGGAGTCTTCAAATAATCTAGTCAGAAGAAAGGAAAACTTGAAACTCAGAACCCAAGGGTAATATAACCCTAAGGGATGTAATAAGTGGTGTTGATTATTGGTCTTTTTTGGGGAGTTTCGCTTAGGGCTGCATTATTCAAACTCTGACAAAAGTCTGGCCGAAAAATCGCGATCGCCCAATTAACCGAACCACAGGCTCTGGACAATTGACTGAAAAGTCGTTGCAATCCTAATGATGAAAGAGTTTCAGTGAATTTATCCAATGTCATTATTCTCCGTTGGTAAGCTTCGGGCTAGCTGTAATTAGTCTAAACTCCAGTTAAAAGAAGAGACTTTATACTTTTATTTTTTGGTAAATTCTGACTATTCTCCATCTCCCCTACTTCCTAAAGCAGTTAATAAAAATAGATTAATTGATTAAAATCGTTTTCCTTATAGGTCAGTTTTAATTAAGGCTTGCTGATTAATTCTCAAAGCTAAGACATATAAAAACATCTGGATTTTTAGAATAAAAAAATTGCCAGCTTTTCGGTGGAAGTAAGCTGAAAAAGTTAGCATCTTAAGAAGAATAATTGCAGAAAAATCAAGGAAAATTATTACTTGTACCTCCTTTACTATTGTCTGTTATTGCCAACTACTAACCACCTCAGCAAAAAGACTTTGAAATATAGTTAGTATGAATTTTGGCATTTTCAATAGTTGATACTAATTCTTGATGATTCCAGGGTTTAGTTAAGTAATGATATAAATTTGCTTCTTTTTTTACTCGTTCAACAGATACTCGATCTGCTTGTCCTGTCAACATAATTTTAATAATTCGAGGATATTTACTATGAACTCGAATCAAAAATTCATCTCCCTTAATTCCGGGCATTAACCAATCCGAAACTACGATAAAAATTTTAGTTCCTTCTCCTTCTAATTCGTCAATAATTTCGAGAGCTTCATCTGCTCTTTCTGCAAATTCATAAATATATTTATCCTCAAAAGCTCCTAAAAGTTCTGTTTCTAAACTTTTTAAAATTGATAACTCATCATCTACACAAACAATTGCCATTTCACTCATTTTAATTTTTCTCCATTTTAAGTAGCTATCAGCTTTTAGCAATTCTGGATTAAAATCTCCTTCTAAACTCTAAAAAAATAATCTTCCTAACTACTAAGCACTTTTTTAATTAATGGATAATCAATAATAAAAACTCTCTCTAATTATTCATTATCCATCAGTAAATATACTGTAAAAGTAGTTTCGCCAGGCACAGAATTTACTTCTATTCTACCATCATGTTTTTCAATAATTTTTCTGACAATATCCAAACCTAAACCGCTGCCTTCTCCTGGTGGTTTTGTTGTAAAGAATGGTTGAAATATTTTTGACATAATTTCAGGAGGTATTCCCTTACCACTATCAGTAATGCTGACTCTGATATAACTATCTAACTGAGTTGCTTGAATAGTTAAATTCCCATCATATTCCATTGCTTGTAAAGCGTTGTGAATTAAATTTGTCCAAACTTGATTTAACTCGTCGGGATAACATTGAATAAAAGGCAAAGAATTATCAAATTTCCTAATAACTTCTACACCATGCTTAATCTTGTTATTGTACAAAGTTAAAACTGTTTCAATTCCTTCCAAAATATTAGCTTTTACTTTTTGACCACTAGAGTCATAGCGAGCATAAGTTTTCAGTGCAAATACTACTTTTGCTGCCCTTTCTGCAGCAGTACGAATAGTTTTGCTACTGGTTTGAACATTGGCGAATTGATAAGCAATTTTTAAAATTTCTTCACTGTTTTTATCCTTTAACAAAGGTAAAAATTCTGCTAAATTATCATAGACTCCTATCCCTGCCAAATAGTTAGCCATAATAGTAGCTTTATCAATTGAATTTGCCTGAAGTTGACTAACTAAATTTCTTTTGATTTGACGTTGTTCTCTAGTAGATAAAGAAAGACCTTCACCGTTTGATTTTTTCAGGAGAGTAAAAAATTTTTCCTGTCGCTCTGGAGAAAGCTCTTTGAAAAAAATAGGCAGTTTTTCTAAATAAGTTTCCCAAAAATTAGTAATACTATTAATTGAAGAATTAATCGCACCTAAAGGGGTATTTATCTCGTGAGCTATACCTGCTATTAATTGTCCGAGAGCTACCATTTTTTCTGATTGAATTAACTCTTGTTGAGCCGTTTGTAGTTGTTGAAGAGTAGTAGCCAACTCCAGATTTTTTTGACGTAAACTTAATTCTGCTTGAAGGCGATCGCGAGATTCCATAGCTAGGGAAGTCATATATGCTAAATAACTACCAAAATTCTGTTCTTCAACTTCCCAATTTCTATTTGTCCCTTTGTGTTCCAGACAAATCATGCCAATTATTTTTCCCTTAAAATTAATGGGAATATTTAAGGTAGCACTAACCGATATAGGAGCAAAATAATCTACATTTGCTCCTGGAGTATCGGAGTGAATATCAACATTCTGAGTATGATTTTTATCTTGATAATTAACATCTTGAAATAACAGAGGAAAACCACCAGTAAAAAATTTCTTTTCCTGACTATGTTGTGCGACAGATAATTGATATGAATCTGCACATTTCAGCTCAGACTTATCGTCACTATAAAACCACACACTCGTTTTTTCCACATCCAGAATATGACTACCTAATTCAGTTATTTCTTGTAAAGCAACCTGAAAATTTCCTTCATATAAATTTTTATTCTTAGTCAGTTTTAACAATCCGGTCTGTTGTTTTTTCAGACGATTTCCCCGAGCTTTCATTTTTGATTCGGCTGCAATTCTTTCTTGAATTTGTGTTTTTAAAGAAGCATTTGTTTCTACTAACTCAGCAGTGCGTAAACGTAATCCTTCAGTAGCTTCCTGAACGCGATTTTCTAAATCATCATAAGCACGACTGCGAGCTATTTCTGCTTTTTGGCGTAGTAGTTCTGAAGTAGCTCTCGCAGCAAAAACTTGCACCATTGCCATAGCATTTTCTTCATTAACTAAAGGTTGATTATTAATCACACACAATACCCCTATCGCCTGCCGATATACATCTAATAATGGCACTCCTAAATAACATTCAGCTTTAGTATTACCGATAAAACTAGACTTGGGAAAAATTTTCCCTAACTTGTCTGGGTAATACGATAATTCTCTGGTGTTAATAACAGTTTGACAAGGTGTATTTAAGAAATTAAATTCAATATTATCTCTAATTTTTCCTTCTCCCCAAATAGCTAAAGTTTTTAAATGGAAAGAGCCTTCAACTATTTCACTGACAAATACATAATTAACATTCAAAGCTTTCGCTAAATTCTCTACTAAAGCCGGAAAAAATGCTTCTCCTGTCACAGAAGAAGTTGCCATCACAATATTTTGTAATATCTTTTCCGCCTGTTGACGTTCTAATATTTGATATTGTAATTGTTGATTAACTACTTCTAATTGTTCCGGTGTTTTTAGAGCTAGAAACTGAGGTAAAAGAGTAGCCATTTGCAAAGCTGTATAACAAGAAACTAAAGCAGTCATTGCTTGTTCAATACCAGAAAGCCAATAAGCAGGATACCACAATGTCCAAATCTCTAATAAGTGACCTACTCCACACAAAATAATAAATGCCCCAAATAAAGCAAATACTCCTAAAAATGGAACTTCTTTTTTACGTTTGCAGAGAAAATACAGCAACATTGTCGGTATGGAAAAATAAGCAAGGGCAATTAGTAAATCACTCAAAAGGTGGAGCCATACTAATGAAGTTTGCCATAGGTAACAATTACCATGAGGCATATATTGACTCGGTGAAAATATAGATTTTAATACTTCCCACATTTTTTTTCTCTTAATTCCAATTAACCTATTAACAATCTGTTTGGTTTAGTAAAATTGTAGGCTGGTATTACTGAGGAAATCAAGTGTATAGAGTATGGTCTGATGCAGATAAGCAGACGGGGTATAGGGAATACGAGGAGACAGTTAGAGACGATAAAAAAAGTACCTTTTGATAATATATTTATTACTCTCCCAATCCCCTACTCAATTAAGATATAGAGAAGTTGTTGAGAAATGGTATTATCTTTGTTTAAGATGTGATGTGTTTAATACCAAATCTCGTTATAATGACCTAAATATAAAATTAAAATGTTAAATGCCTAAAAAAGCTATCTTAAAATCTTCAATAAATATAATAATTCTGTAAAATAAATAATCGTAAATATAAACAGAAGAAAAAAACTTTTATTCAAGGAAAAATAATTCCTTTAATTAACAGTCCAAATAATTTTTTTTCAACTCGCGACTACCGACTGTGGACTCTCGAATTCTAACTTACTACTTCAATCTTCATACCAACTAGACCGCCATGCTAACTCAGCTTCTATTATAGATTTTTCCCGTTTCTTTTTACCATATTCCCGTTGGAGTTGACTAAGCTTTCCTAAAAGATTACGAATTTTATTGCGCCAACTCATGGTATTAATATCAGTAAATTCTATTTCAGATAACCGCAGATTTATTGCTGTGATTCGAGTAACTTTAGCATCATCATCATCATCTAAATCTTCTGCTTCAATCAACAAATTCAATAAATTAGGCCGCCCACCTACAGAAGTATCACCTGATTCCATTTTTGTGGCAGCTTCTAAAACTTTTTGTGGTATTTTTTTCGGTAGTATTTCTGCTTTCTGAAGTATACAATTTGTCTGATGAGAAAGTTTTTTGAGAATTTCAGGTATTTGCTTTTCTATATTTTCTTGCCAAGGTATTAATATATCTATATTATCCAATTTATCAATAATGTTTTCGGGAGAATTTAGGACTTTTTCTGCTTCAGTTTTATCTCGGGTATCTTCTGTTTTATCTATGACTTCTTGCTGCCCATCATCAGTGGTTTGTGATGATGTTTGAGTAGAAAATAATACAGAAGAATCAAATTCTATGTCTTTTTTTTTGTCTTTTAGTTGGGTGACTGCTTCTTGTTCTCCCTCCTCTTCTTCACTCAGAAGAGTCATAATTAATTCTGATGCTGAAGTTTGATCTGACTTTTGGCAAGATTCTGGATTTTGTTCCAATAATTCTTGTAATTCTTGAACTCCTATTTTTACTATTTCTCGCAACTCTTCCTGCATTTTTTGTCGCTGAGAAAATGATAACTTGAGAAATGTTTCTGAGTATGCCTGAGTACATATATGATAACTAGCAAAAATTAATTGTTGGCGCATTCCTTGCCCCAAAGCTTTTAAATAACCCTGATATGTACTATAAAATTCCTTGGCAATATCAGCGATCGCCTCTTCAATTCTTTGTAAATCTTGTCCTATTTTTCTAATTTCTCCCACTACACCCAATTATATTTATACTAGGATTTTAAATTCTACATTTTAAATTTAGAATTAAAGGTAAATTTACCAATTCAGAATTAAATTTAGAATTAAAGGTAAATTTACCAATTCAGAATTCAGAATTCTATGGTGATAGCTAATAGCTGATCACTGAATTCTTACTTATTTCTTTCCAGTTTGTGCTGCTACTTCTTCAGCAAAATTACTTTCTTGTTTCTCAATACCTTCTCCCAAAACAAACCTAATAAAACGACGTACTTTTACTTTTTCACCTAACTGAGCGCTAGTTTCTTTAATCAACTCTTGTACTGTCTTATTTTGGTCGCGAATAAAAGGTTGATCCATCAAAGTTAATTCTTTTAACCGCTTTTCTATCCGACCTTGAACTATTTTTTCCCTAATATTTTCAGGCTTATTGCTCAAGTCTTCCCTACCCATTTCTATAGATTTTTCACTTTCTACAAATTCAGTAGGAATATCATCAACTGACACATATTCTACCTGTGGACAAGCTGCTATTTGCATCGCCACATTCTTGGCTAATTCTTTAAATGCCTCATTCCGGGCAACAAAATCTGTCTGACAGTTTACTTCTACCAAAACACCAATTCTGCTGCCTGTATGAATATAACTCTCAACCAATCCCTCTGCTGCTACTTTACCCTCAAGTTTTCCAGCAGAAGCAATACCTTTTTGTCGTAGCCATTCTACAGCTTTAGTAACATCGCCATTATTTTCTTTCAGGGCTTTTTTGCAGTCCATCATACCTGCGCCTGTTTTATCGCGCAACTCTTTAACTACCTTTGCAGATATTTCCGGCATCTTTCATTATTTCCTTTACTTGCAGTACAATTTAATTATTATAGAGTTGTCGCTAAAGATTTTGAAAAAATCTTCCATATATCCATATACTAGACAGAGAAATTAGTGAAGTACCAAATAGGTAAAAGAGCTTGTTTCTTGGTCTTGGTAATTGAGTAGTTAATTTTTCTATAGGAGGAGTCGTCTGTTTCATCCTTTAATTTACTGATGAGATTGCCATTGGTGAATCAAGAGATAAATTTATGGGGAACAGATAAATGCTATCTTTATAGTTTCTTTCTATATTTTCTCTTTCTCTATAGCCTACAATTTATACCATAAATATGCACCAATATGATACTACTGATTATGGTGCATTATAATTATTTTGGTTATAAGACAACATAGTAAGAGTATCTTGCTCCCTTCCTAATAATTGCTCATCCCCATATACCATATACTATTTACCAAACCACTCTACTTTGCCTCTTTTGTTTTAGCTATTCTATACCCTTATTCATACCACCATTAAGCAGGGGTTTTTTACAGTACATAACATAATACCTTACCTTGTCTTTTACCACAATTATTTAATTAACTTTACAGATTTTCCACTATATTTTTTCCAATTTGTGCTGCTACTTCTTCAGCAAAATTACTTTCTTGTTTCTCAATACATTCTCCTAAAACAAACCTAATAAAATGACGTACTTGTACTTTTTCACCTAACTGAGCACTAGTTTCTTTCTTTAATCAACTCTTCTACTGTCTTATTTTGGTCGCGAATAAATGGTTGATCTATCAAAGTTAATTCTTTTAACCGCTTTTATATTCGACCTTGAACTATTTTTTCCCTAATATTTTCTGGTTTATTACTCAGGTCTTCTCTACCCATTTCTATAGATTTTTCACTTTCTACAAATTCAGTAGGAATATTATCAACTAACACATATTCTACTTTTAGACAAGCTGCTATTTGAATAGCAACATTTTTGACTAATTCTTTGAATATCTCATTCCAGGCTACAAAATCTGTTTCACAGTTTACTTCTACTAAAACACCAATTCTGCCACCTGTATGAATATAACTCTCAACTAATCCTTCCGCTGGGACTTTATCTTTATCTGGTCTTGGACTACCAATACCTTTCTTTCCAAGCCATTCTGTAGCTTTATGAATATCTCCATTAGTTTCTTTCAGGGCTTTTTTGCAATCCATCATACCTGCACCTGTTTGTTCACGCAAATATTTAACTAACTTTGCAGATATTGCCACCATCTCTTTTCCTGCCCTATTTTAGTTTCCTGACTCCAGGTAGGATTTTTAGAAATAATTTACGCTGTATTTTATCCCTAAAAATCCCACCTATGCTACTCAAAAATATTGCCGGAGTTTATTATTCTTCTTCCTGATTTTCCTCTGATGATTCCTCTTGATTAGTATCATCTACATCAAAATCTCCTTCAGCTCCATCATAATCATCTTCATAATCTTCGTAATCTTCATAGTCTTCTTCGTATTCTGTTTCTAGTTGACCATGACGACCTTCATAAATAGCATCAGCCAATTTACCTAATATAAGTTTAATTGACCGAATAGCATCATCATTTGCCGGAATTGGAATATCTACTTGAGTAGGGTCACAATTTGTATCTAACAAAGATACAATAGGAATATCCAACTTTTGACATTCTTGAACAGCATTATACTCTCGTCGCTGATCTACCATAATTACCCCATCCGGGAGGCGACGCATATTTTTAATCCCACCCAGATATTTTTGTAGTTTAGCCATTTCACGACGAAGCACTGAAGCTTCTTTTTTCGGCAATAAATCTAGTGCGCCACTTTGTTCACGACGCTCCAGATCTTTGAGTCGTTCTACACGAGTCTTAATAGTAGTCCAGTTGGTTAGCATTCCACCTAACCAGCGTTGGTTAATATAATAACCTCCGCATCTAGTAGCTTCTTGAGCGATAATACCAGCGGCTTGACGCTTGGTACCAACAAATAAAAATTTTTTCCCTTGTTCTGAGGCCGTTCTAATATAATTGTAAGCTTCATCCATCAATTGAGCTGTTTGAACCAGGTCAATTATATGAACACCATTACGCTCAGTAAAAATATACTGGGACATTCTTGGGTTCCAGCGACGGGTCTGATGCCCAAAGTGGACTCCTGACTCTAACAATTGAGCCAAACTAACAACTGGCATGATTTTATCTCCTATTCGGGTTAATCCTCCATCCAGGTGTATTCCCACAGATTAAAAATCTATAGAACACCCGATTACCCAGATGTGCGATTTTAGACAACTTTTCTAGCTTAACATATTATAGAAACCATTTAGGGTTTGCACTCAAAAGTCTTTTTTAAGGAGTTGGGGAGTAATTTTTTTGCCCAACTATGCGCCGAAAATACTAACATTCATGAGTATAAAGAGCTGAAAACCTGGTACTTTTTAGGTAGGTAAAAAGGCACTCACCTTGATCTGTAAATACTTTGAGATTTAATCAGCAAGCCATATTTAGTAGCTATTTAAAAATAAGAGTGATAATGGGGAGATTGAGAAGATTAGGAATATTGAGAAAATTAGGAATATTGGGAAGATTTTTCAATCTTTTTCCTTTATTATTTATTCCCAAGAATAACTTTTAACTCAAAAATTTAATCAAGGCAAGTGTACTAGATAGGTTCTGTATAAATCCTCAATTATTTGTCAAATAAAACTGTAGGAGTTTAGTTTCAAAACCAAGTAAAAAATATGATTTGGATACAAAATACCCTATTGTAAAATATTACATTCTATTTAAGAATGGATAATTAAGGCTGGCTGATCAAATATCAAAGCACTATTCATTCAATCAAGGTAAGGTTTGGAGAATTTTAGGTACTGAAAAAGTACCAGATTTTCGTTTGATGGAGAGGAAAAAGTGAGTTTAAACGGGGTAATTATGACAGAAAAACTAAGGAGCAATTATGAATGACCAACTCTTCTACAACTCCCGTAAACCCTAACTCTTAACTACTCCCTACTCCCTATTCCCTACTCCCTACCCTATCAAAAAGACTTTCCATACGCAAACCCGAATTAGAGATATAGCAACCTTAAGTTTTCATTATTAATTATCAATTATCAATTATCAATTATCAATTATCCATTATCCATTATCCATTATTAATTAAGGATGTATTTGCCCTAATATTATTTTTAAGCGGTCATAATCATCTCTCAACAAAACACTCATATTTCTACCTGCTTGAACTAACCAATTACGATCCGCTTTTCTTAGTTGATAAATTTCTCGAATAGTAGCTGCAACTAAAGCATCAACAGGAGCATTAACTAACTGTAATAATGTCCGCAAGAAATCTAACTTTTCACTAAACCTAATTATTTCTTCTGGTTCACATAAATAAACTGCCTGATGAATTTGAGGCGGACGAGGTGGAATATATTGATAAATTATGCCATTTTCTCCTTTAGAACCATTCAAATTTTCTGGAGATGAAAAACCCACTATCGCTGCTCGAAACTCTGTCTTCAACATAGCAAAAATTTGCGGTTGTTGCTCCCGTAATTCAGGTATAGACATTCCCAAAGCTCTAGCTCTATGTACAGAATCAATAGGTAAAGTAGTAGCATAATAAACCACTCCATAAATAATATTTCCTGATTGTTCATCTTTCGACTTTACCCAAGTACCAAAAGCAGGCATCACAGGAAAATCTAATTCTTCTGGTTCTAAACATTGAGCTAAAAATTCTGTAGTTGCTGTTTCTATAACTTCAGCTATGTAATTATTCTGGCGATTTGTATTAGCAAACTGCGGTAAAGGAAGACGCATAACTATCGTTAAATTTAAAATTTAAAAGTTAAATGATTGCTCTCAATTAGATTAAGCGAAATAATTTGAGGATTTTTTCCCACTATCCTAATTATTGCTATAGCACTTTAATATTAACTATGCTCGAAAGCTGGATTAGTTTTTACAGGGTTAATTTTCTTTAACAAATAACTTCTAATTGCTATTATTAGAGTCGATCAAATTTATTAGATAAACAAGTTTGATATTTTACCTAATAGGTAACAAAGAAGCTGAAGTAGGGAATAGGAAAAAATACTTTACCTAATTAATAGTATAACGAGTAAAAAGAGCAATATTATTTTAGTTATTAGATACTTTATATTTTGAGGAAACAAGGAAGAGAGAAGATTGCAATTGTTATGAATTATGCCTGCATTACTATAGTAAACTTGTAGGATAATATCTACCAAGTAAGGTAAAACAATTTTACAAATATAGGTTTTTTGTTAATTTTTATCAAACTTAGAAGCAAGATACCTCTGCCTAAATCAAGTCTCATTTTCCGGAGTTATTAGGTACATATATCGATCTTTGTAGGGAGTAGGGAGTACGGAAGATGGGAAGTTTGATAGAGGACAAGAAAAAAATATTTACCGCCTCATTTATACTACATTAATTTAGAATTTGTACTAATAGACAATAGATATATTAGGAATTTCTAAGATAATATAGATACCTAGAAGCCTTACCTTTGCTGATTGTAACTCTTCACTCCTGACTTATATAATTTTTTAGCAAACTTTTTCCCTATTTTTTATTAGAGGAAAGAAATGCAGGAGTCAAAAATACTAATATTTTTTTTTACCTCATAAGTTAACTTTAGCATTACTAATTTTAGGTATTAAACTCCTGACTCCTATTAGTAAAAGTCATTGATTAAGTCCAAATCATATCTAAGAGATTGAATGTATCAGGAAATATAAAAAAGAAGATAGTAAATAAGCGAAGATACAGTTATTTGTTACTTATTTTTCACCATAATGTTAGAAGTATGAATACCAATACTCCTTCACTACAGACTGATTTCCATATCTGGCCTTATTTCTGCTAAAAGATTGATTTGCTCAATCAATTAAGTATCTTAATACTTATTTGACAACAGTATCTAAATATCTACCCTTGTTTCAGTAAAAAAACTCCTTTATAGAAGCCATTTGGTATCCTTACCTGGAACTAAATTTTTGAGGCACGGAGTTATCTTTGGAGATAGGAGATACATCAAAAAGATGGAAAAATATTCCAATACGCCACATCACCGCATCTCCTTATCATCCCCTTGCATCATCTATTTTTAAATAGATCCCAAATGGGTTTTATATATCATAACTTTTAAATGCCCTTATTTTTTCTTGCGACCTGCTGTTGCATCTACTAACTCTAATTCTGATAATCTAAATGTTACTAATTTATCCCAATTTCCTCCTTCAAATAATACAGCAGCTTTACCATCACTTACTCGTTGAACTTGTCCTTGAAAGCCATAGTAAGTGTCACCAAGATTTTTAACTCTAACTGCTACACCAGGTAAAATCATTATTGATACTCCCATCAAAATATTTGCTAAATTGTACTTTACAAAATTGAAAGTTTTTTAATTGTAATTATTTTGGCATTTATGACTTTTTCTCATGTCAAGGCAGCAACAGAAACTCTAGCAGCAATTTTTTGAGCGATCGCCAGTAACTCTTGAGCAGATACAGAACCCGGATCGCCTACTACAATAGGTATTCCAGAATCTCCGCCCTCTCTGACAGGCATTTCCAAAGGAACCCCTCCAAGTAGAGGCACTCCCAATTCTTGTGCTGTTCTTTCACCACCACCAGAGCCAAAAATATCATACTTTTTCTCTGGCATATCTGGAGGTACAAAATAACTCATATTTTCCACTATCCCCAAAACAGAAACTCCCAACTGCTGGAACATTTTTAAACCCTTGCGAGAGTCAAGTAATGCTACAGTCTGAGGAGTCGTCACAATTACTACTCCAGACATAGGAACAGCTTGAGCTAATGTTAATTGAGCATCACCAGTACCAGGAGGCAAATCTACCAATAAATAATCCAATTCACCCCATTGGACTTGGTACAAAAATTGTCGGATAATTCCATTCAACATAGGACCACGCCAAATCACTGGTTGATCCTTGTCAATTAGGAAAGCCATAGAAACCAACTTTACCCCATGATTAAAAGCAGGTTCCAATACTTCTCCAGATTCTCCTTGTTGTACCATAACTTGAGCATCTGCTAGACCCAACATAGTCGGATCGTTAGGGCCATAAATATCAGCATCAATCAAGCCTACCTTAGCACCCATTTGAGCCAAAGCCACAGCTACATTTACTGCTACTGTGCTTTTACCCACCCCACCTTTGCCACTAGAAATAGCAATAATATTTTTCACTCCACCAATACCTTGGCGATCTGGTATAGCTTTCTGTTGAGGAGTCTCTGCCGTAACATCTACTATAACCTCCTCAACTCCAGGTAATTGCTTGACAGCTTTTTGACAGTCTTCTACGATGAACTCCCGTAATGGACAAGCTGGGGTTGTCAAAACCAAAGTAAACTTGACTTGCCCATCTACAACGTTAATATTACGAATCATGTTTAGTTCTACCAAACTCTTACGCAGTTCAGGGTCTTCTACTGGTCGCAATACATCTAAAATTGATTTAGTATCAGGCATACTGGACATTTGATTTTCCTCTAAAATTTCTCTTAAGTTTCTCTTAAGATTATATAGCTTTAAGGACTCAGCATTTAGCTAACTTCCTAATTAGGAACTGCGTTACAAGTAAAATCTTTTTAGGTAAAGGATTTGAATTCTATTAATTTCGTAACACTTTTTTGCAGTGCTATACTAGCCACTTGTCAAATGATAGAAACATTTAAGCACCTACACAAAATTAATTACATATTCTTGACCAAAATTATCAGGCAGTTTTTTGAGATAGTAGAGGAAGCTTTTGCAGCTTTCTTAAGCATCAATTTCAATCCATTCATTCATATTAATAAATTTTTAGATATAGTCATTTAATTTAAGAATGAAACACTTTTGAGGTTAAAATCATTTCATAGCAAGAAATACTTGTCTCAATCTAAAGTTAAACGACCTAAAGTTAAACGACTATAATTTCAATGAGTTTATGCTTAGGTGAGTAACTTTGTAGCTAAAATATCTTTAAATTTTTCCCCTTCCACTCTTCTAATTTTTCGATCATTTTATCCCTCGTCTGGATTGGTGATTAGTCCATCACTACTATAGTAAGTTTAGTTAAATGTTCATTATTATTTATCTAAAAAATTAAGCACAATTTGACTATCAATTCTTCCCTAATGTATTGCATAATTTAATTCGTTTTTACATCCCATTAATGCCAGAACATTCATTCTTTTACTTTGGCAACTATTGAAAGTTATCATTTCTGATTTTTCTTGTCATCAGTAAGGAATCTTTGGCTACGAATCGAAAATTCACTTTCATCTAAATATCTTAAGTCTATCTCTCCTGTTTTAGCTTCCTGCTTTAGCTGTTCTAATCTAGGTATTTTCTTTTATACCAATTTCATAAAATATTGCTACAGTGGCTTTTTTCTTAGGAGTTAGCAGCCAGGAGTCCAAGAATTAAGAATTTAGAATTAAGAATTTAGAATTACCTCTTATTTTCAATGAGAGGATTGACGAACAGGAAAATTTTTATTTATTATCTCCTTAAAAGGAGAGGCTTTAAGCCACAATATTTCGGTAATAATTTATAATATTTATTTTTTTGAGAGTGAGACTGTTTCATTTTTGACTAAAAACAGTCTTATAATGTATAGCAATTAGCAAAAATTTGTCAAAAATCCATGAATTAGAGGGTGAATGCACAAGCAAATATTAAGATAGCTAGAGTGGTTAATTTTCGGTATCTTCGGTGGGTTACCGCGAACAGTTAAGATTTTGGTTTGCGATTCATAAGTATTGCCGCCTAACCCACCCCAAACCTGGATTTAATATTCCTTTTACAAACAGTATCTTAGATCAAAAGCATCAAATTATTATCTATGTTCTCTGTTAAATAATTTCAAGAGATTTTGAACAATAAATAATACCAATTACCATTCATTAACGCTATAGTTGGCTAATATTTCAATTATTCAGTAATTAACAGCGAATTTTTAACTTTTTTGATAATTACAAGTAGGGTTAATGTTAATTATTCTTATGTTTACTTCTCCCCTACTTCCCTACTAAATAAAATGTAGAAAAGTTTTTGAGAAATGGTATAAGGTATCAACCCTCCCCTTAGCTATGTCGCGAGCTGTTCCTCTATAAAGGGGATAAAAAAGGAAATTTGGGATTTTAAGCCTCTGGTTTCAGCGGTCGTTACTGTTAATGCAGTACCGACTCCAGGAGGCTAACTAAAATGACCTGTAACTAAGAT
This sequence comes from Dapis purpurea BLCC-M126, assembly GCF_050015975.1. Lineage (NCBI taxonomy): Bacteria > Bacillati > Cyanobacteriota > Cyanophyceae > Oscillatoriales > Microcoleaceae > Dapis > Dapis purpurea. Next base: position 18,745 of record NZ_JBNHER010000046.1, read on the forward strand.
GAGGATTACTATAGATGATATAGTTATAATAAACATATCCTTATTGTTTTCTCTATCTATAATCTATAAGTAAATGTACTCAAGAAAAGGTTAGATAGTCAGAAAATTGTAAGTAGATGATCGAGAGCATGATAGGATAAAAAGTCTGGAAAAGATTTAATTTTTAGCCAACTTCAAACATAGATTATAGTTATGGTAGTTTCTACTGAACCGCAAAAAACATCTTCGTCTGTACCAGTAAGTAGTACACAAGAACGAGTCAGTGAATTTATGCAGACTCTACAAGATGAAATTTGTCAAGGACTAGAGGAATTAGACGGAGCTCAGAAATTTAAAGAAGACAGTTGGGAACGTCCAGGTGGTGGCGGAGGTCGTTCTCGCGTAATTAGAGATGGTGGAGTTTTTGAACAAGGAGGAGTGAATTTTTCACAAGTATGGGGAGATCGATTACCTCCAAGCATACTAACCCAAAGACCAGAAGCGGCAGGTCATGGTTTTTATGCAACAGGAACTTCCATGGTACTACACCCTAGAAATCCTTATGTACCAACAGTGCATCTTAATTATCGCTATTTTGAAGCTGGACCTGTATGGTGGTTTGGTGGGGGTATAGATTTAACACCTTACTATCCCTATGCCGAAGACGCATCTCACTTTCATCAAACTATTAAGGCAGCCTGTGACAAAAGCCATAAAGAGTATTATCCTGTATTTAAAAGATGGTGTGATGAGTATTTTTACTTGAAGCATCGTCAAGAAATGCGTGGTGTAGGAGGTATATTCTTTGATTATCAAGATGGTCAAGGAGAATTATACAAAGGACCAGATGATCAAGGACCAGCAGCAATCTATAGTCAGGAGTTAGGAGTTCCTGAATCCCGTAATTGGGAATCTTTATTTACATTTATACAAAATTGTGGTAAATCATTCTTACCAGCATATAAAACAATAGTAGAAAGACGGCAACCCATGGAATATGGCGATCGGGAACGCAACTTTCAGCTATACCGACGTGGCCGTTATGTTGAATTTAATTTAGTGTATGACAGAGGTACAATTTTTGGTTTGCAAACCAATGGTCGTACAGAGTCAATCTTGATGTCTTTACCACCTTTAGTTCGTTGGGAATATGGATATAACCCAGAACCCAATACACCAGAAGCTGAACTATATGAAGTGTTCTTAAAACCTCATGATTGGGCTAACTGGAAACCAAATCATTAATTACTCTGAGTTAAACTACAGTTAGATGGGCAACCACCGCAAGTAATATCATCCCGAGGGAAGGGTCAGTGATTCAGATTGAGCAAAAAACCCACACAACTCAGGACGGCACAACAGTAATCGTCCTAGCACCAACTGGACGCTTGGATATCACAACAGCTTGGCAGTTTCGCCTCAAGTTGCAAGAATGTATCTCCAAACTAAGTCGTCATGTAGTGGTCAATTTAGGCCAGGTTAACTTTATTGATAGTTCTGGACTGACATCCCTGGTAGCAGGGATGCGAGATGCTGACAAAGTTAAGGGTAGCTTCCGTATTTGTAGCGTTCATCCAGAAGCTAAACTAGTATTTGAGGTAACCATGATGGATTCTGTGTTTGAGATCTTTGAAACAGAAGAAGAAGCTCTTAATTATGATGATGTCCGTGAAGGAAATAGAGCTTGAAAATTCTGAGGCAGAACGAGTCAATTTGATGGTAGAAATAATACCTTAATAGTTAAAGTAATACTTTATAAATGACTATTATTTCTACCTTTGGTTTACCCATAGTATATTTTTGGGAAATTAATTTAGCTCCAATAGCATAGACTTGTACTTTAGTGAAATATTCATTTAGTTGGACTAAGCTTTAAACTCAAAATTTAAAGTTTTGATTTGAATAACTACAAACTATAAGCCACTGATCGCTTTTTTGAGCAGCAAATTAGAGTAGAAAAAAATTCTGCTCAAACTAAAGCTATAAGTTTTGATTAATTTTTATTGCCCAAATAACTTCTTCAAGTTATTTGGTGTGTTTGTGGCTCAATCCTATTTAGGACTTACACTAACACACTATTCTTCTATCAATAGAATTTTTAGGGGTAGGCAATCCCAAAAACCATTACCCTAAAATCCAAGTTACAAAAATCTATCCATCATTTCCAAATTAATAAACCAGTATAATTGATTTGAGAAAGTAAAAACCAAACTATAGTGCCACATTATCTTGTGCTAGGAGCAAGGAAATACCCATAAATACAGCGTTGGGGTAGGTACTTCACATCGCAAAACCCACTCTGCTTTTCTCGTAACTACTATATATTTAAAAACTTGTACAGTAGATAACAAATTAAGAGCCAGAGATGGGATTATAGAACTAGAACACCAGGTGAATAATATTCGTACTGTTTCAGATACTAAAAAAGCCTTTTATAACTTTCACACCCGTCCTATTAATTCAATATATAATCGGGTAGTTGAAGAGTTACTAGTGGAAATGCACCTGATTTCCGTTAATACTAATTATAGCTATAACCCATTTTATGCTTTGGGTGTAGTTACAGCTTTTGACCGTTTTATGCAGGGATATTCTCCAGAGCAAGACAAAATTTCAATTTTTAATGCTTTAATTCAAGCACAAGAGGAAGATCCCAACAAATACCGTACTGATGCTAAAGGATTAGAAGATGTAGCTCTGCAAATGTCAGCATCGGATATGCTTTCGTGGATTTGTTTGTCAAATAATAATATAGATAATACTCAACATTTGCAAGATTGTTTAAGAGGTATTTCTGAGGATTCAAAATTTAGGTATAGTCGCTTATTTGGTATAGGTTTATTTACTTTACTAGAAATAGTAGATACGGAATTAATTAAGGAACAAGAGAAGCGCACAGAAGCATTGAAGAAAGTTTGCCAAGCTTTAAACTTACTAGAAGAAAAGTTATTAAAAGATATAGATTTGTACCTTAGTAACTTGGAAAGAATGGTTCAAGCTCGTAGCGCTATGGAAGATACCCTTGCAGCATCAAAGAAAAAACGAGAACAACGTAGCTTAGAAAAAGACAAGATTTCTACTACTAACAATACTTCAGAAGATAGTGAATAAAGAAAGTTATTGAGTTACTAAAGCTGAATAATTTAATTTTCTATTATCATCAAACATTAGATTTTTAATTATTAGTTGAGACAATTTTTCCCTCAGGCACAGATAGAGGAAAAAATGAGAAAATGATAGTATAGAATAACAAACTTTGATGAGTATATAATTGTGAAAATTTTTTATATCCTAAAGACTGATTTTATAGATATAAAAAGTAACTAAAGCTATAGGAGTAGAGAAAGTTAATTAAACATCTCTGCTCCTATGTTTTTGTTGAAAATTATCAATCTTTGACTTCTAAGAGCTAACTTGATTTCACCATCATAGATCGGGAAATATCAGTTAATTGGAAATAAATTATCTTATTGTTCATAGTCCGTAGCTATGGATTTGAGCAAATTGCTAAGTTGTGTGCTAACATCCGGTGAGCTGCCAAAAGCTGTAGGGTTAATTGGTTGTCGATTAATATTTTGCTCAATAGCTTCATTTACCTGTTGAGAAATCAAATCTTGAAGCTCTTCCTTAGCTTTAGACCTTTGAAACTGAGCACCCTCCTCAGTAGTAGCATATAAAGGAGGAAGTCTATTCAGAGCATAAGCTGCAATATCTCCCACATCAAGAGTTTGATCGCTCGTCGCCTCTATCTCTGCCACCCTTGCAATGGCCTCAGATAATACTAACTCCTCCATCACATTAATAAATTGTTTCCGAGGTAAAACAACTACTTCTCCTGTTAATAAAGCTCCCATCAAACGATCAAGGGCCATATACTCCTCAATCGATAATTCAGAAGCTGTATTACAGATTCGTCCTACCTCTGCTTCCATAGAAGGTGTTAAATAACCATCTTGTAAAGCTTGTTCAACAATTCTTTCTATACTCATAAGTTTTGTGTAAATTTATTGATAATAATTTTCCAATAAAATCTCTAGCTTAATAATTAGAATAAGATGATAAGTTCATCAAAGTCAATACAAATAAGCACTTGATTATTCCAAGAATAATTAAACATATTACAGAATTTTTTTTATAAAAAAAATTCTGTGTCAAAAATTTTTCCTATAGTTTGGATCTAGTTACTAAAGCAAATCTATTCAATACCATTGTATCGCCAAGGAACAGGATCTACAGCTTGGCCATGTACATATAATCCCCAGTGAAGATGAGGACCTGTAGATGCTCCTGTAGATCCTACACCACCAATTTGCTGGCCAGGTTTCACCATATCACCCTCTCTGACATTAATACTACTCAAATGGATAAAAATACTGGTTACTCCTTGACCATGATCAATACCCACGGTATTACCATGAATTTCAAAACCTTGAGATTCTAATCCCACTAGAGAAATACGACCAGCAGCAGGAGCTACTACAGGAGAACCATTGTAATCTGCATAATCCACTCCACGATGATAATAGTTCTCAGCAAACTTACCATTATAGTACCTTCGGACTCCGTATACAGTACTAACTGGACCATTGTTTGGACGGATAAACGGACCATTCCAAAATTTTTCTGGAGTGACAAGTTTTTTAAATTCTGCTACTCTATCAAATTCTAAGTCTGTTCCTTTAAGAGATTCTTTGTCAGGAGGCAACCAAATAGATTGAGTGGGAAAAGATCTATTTTGCAAGTTTACAGTTAGGTTTTGTATACCTGCGTTAGTAGTCACTTGAAGTTGTCGGAGACCAGATTTATCTAGAGGAGTTGTGGGCAACAATACCCGGAATCTGTTTTGCCCAATAGAAAATGAAGGGTAAGTTTTTCCATCCATATTAACAGTCGGAGTAGAGAGCTTTCTGTCTGGTTGCTGAATTACAACAGATAGGGTATCTCCAATTTGTGGGTTAGTGGGAGTTACCTGTACAGTTTGAGTCAAACCAGGTATTACCACTACGAAAATTGCTGTAACAGTAGCCAAGATAAAACTATGGACAAACTGCTTAACTTTAACTGATAAAAACATTAATTATTTATATTTGAGATTCTTCAGATCAATTAAATAAAAATTGAATTTTTTTATCCATGCACTTAGATCTGTCCGCAGTCAGATTTTATCGGCCTGAAATTTTGACACTACAGTAATTTCAGGAAATTATTTCACATATTTACTTGCTCAATAGCTGAGATTACTCAAATCCCTGCATCAAATAGATTTAATAAAAATCGCTCCCTAGTCAATTAAGAAAGTTTAATGCTGATAACTGATAACTGAAATGACCAGGACGCTAATAGCTGAATTCTTATCTTGGAGTTAATATATCTTTACAATATTGTCATTTTTATAAAAATCCGTGCAAGAAGACTTCAGGTTAATTATAGACTTAGTATTAGTTTTAACAGCAGCAGCAGCAGGAGGACTATTCGCATCACTCCTGCGACAGCCAGCTTTATTAGGTTATCTGCTAGGTGGGATTATTGTTGGACCAGCAGGATTTGGTTTAATTAAAGAACTAATTCAAGTAGAAACTTTAGCTCAATTAGGAGTAGCTTTTTTACTATTTGCTCTAGGAGTAGAATTTTCCCTAGCAGAATTGAAAAAAGTCCAAGCAATTAGCCTTGGTGGTGGTGGACTACAAATTATTTTTACCATTTTAGTCACAACATTAGTCTCTGTAGGTGTAGGGTGGGTATCCTATCCAGTCCAAGGAGTATTTTTAGGGGCAATACTATCTCTATCCTCAACAGCAGTAGTACTCAAATGCTTAATGGAGAGGAATGAGACGTCTACCTCTCACGGCCAAGTCATGTTGGGAATTTTAGTCGTCCAAGATTTAGCCTTGGGATTAATGTTAGCCGTTTTACCTGCTTTAAACCAGCCACCAGAAATTATTGGTATTGCAGTAGGGCGATCGCTTCTGGAAATAGGTCTATTTGCCCTGGGCGCTATAGCAGCAGGAATTTGGGTAATTCCGCCCTTACTGAGATTTTTGGCAAAAACTGAAAGTCGGGAATTATTTTTACTAGGAGTTGTGGCCTTGTGTTTAGGAATAGCTCTCCTGACTGAATATTTAGGTTTTTCTATTGAAATGGGAGCTTTCGTAGCGGGTTTAATGATATCTGAAGTAGAATATGCTGACCAAACTCTAACTTATGTTGAACCTATTCGAGATATATTTGCTGCTCTCTTCTTTGTAGCGGTTGGGATGTTAATCGATCCATTTTTCCTGTGGAGTCATCTAGAAATAATCCTGAGTTTAGTGTTTCTTGTTCTAGTAGGAAAATTTTTGATTGTTACTCCTATTGTTAGAATTTTTGGTTATCCTCTGAAAACAGCAATTTTATCAGGTTTAGGTTTAGCTCAAATAGGAGAATTTTCTTTTGTACTTGCCAGTAAGGGACAAATATTAGGATTAGTTTCTCGTCGGGTATACTTATTAATATTGGGTACAACTGCTGTAACTTTAGTAATCACACCTTTTGTCCTAAAAATTGCTCCCCAGTTGTTAAATTGGGCTGAGACTTTTCCTTGGTTACAAAAATATCTCTATGAAACAACTCAACCTGCTACAGCTATATCAGTAGATTTACCTCTACAAAATCATGTTATAGTATGCGGCTATGGAAAAGTAGGACGTAACCTAGTACAACAACTGGAAAACCATGATATTTCCTATCTGGTAATTGACCAGTCAGAAAGAATAGCTCAAAAGTTGCGGGAAAAAGATATTCCTTACCTTTATGGTAATGTTTGCTCCATGCACGTCTTGGAAAGAGCAGGTGTCGATAGGGCGCAAGCAATGGCGATCGCTATACCAGATGCTATGAGTACAAGACTTTGCCTGAAGAGGTCTCTAGAATTTGCTCCAGATTTAGATATTGTAGTTAAAGCTAATCGATATAAAGATATTGAATTGCTATATCAACTGGGAGCTAGGGAAGTAGTTGAACCAAATTTTGAAGCTAGTTTGGAACTTTCTAACCATTTATTAGTTGGTATGGGAATATCGGCAAAAGTTATTCAAAAGGAAATAGAAGAAATTCGTCAAAGTCATTATCAAGCATTACGATCTGCAATTCCAGATCCAGAAATATCTAGGGAGTTAAAGGCAGCAATTAAAGACTTGAACAGCAAATGGTATTACTTACCAGAAAATTCTCCTCTGACTGGTATGACTTTAGAGGAAACTAGCTTAAGAAGGTTGACAGGAGTGAGTTTAATGGCTATTCGTAGGAAAGAAGGAGAAGAAATTGATTATCCAGAAGGCCATACAATATTAGATATTGGTGATAAGCTTTTGTTAGTTGGAGAACCTTCAGAATTAGATAGTTTCGATAAGTTGGCAAGAGGAGAAATTGCTGTACCAAAGGAAAGTACATCCTGCCAATGGTTGATGTTAGGTGAGTCTAGTTCTTTTGTGGGTCAAAAATTATCTGAGGTAGATTTATATAGTCAGTACGGAGTACAAATTCAAGCAATCCGACGAGAAGGAAAATTTATTCGGTGGCCTCAAGGAGATACACAGTTACATATTGGCGATCGCTTACTTCTTTGTGGTGGTTTCCATGAACTTACTCAAATACGACAACTAACTATTCCCCAATCTAAGATATATCCTCAAATACAAAAGTTAAGTACAAAAGTGAGGGAAAATACCGAAATTTCAAAATAGGGTTTTAAAGGTAACAGACACTTTAATGCCTTACTCAACCTAGCAATTATATCAGTTTGTCTAGTGGAGTGAAACATCTAAAATTTTGCAATAGTAGGGGTAAGTTATTCTTCAAATTAATAATATCAACATTTAGTAGGGGCGGGTTCAGAGTTATCATTAATCTTGCTCAATATTTGATGAGATGAACCTGTCCCATCGCCTTACAGCTACAATGACTTACAGCGCTTTTCAGTTGAGTAGACCACAAAACTGTTGTAGGAGTAATGAGT
>NZ_JBNHER010000047.1:0-19686 GCF_050015975.1 Dapis purpurea BLCC-M126
TAAACATCAAATTGTTACGCTATGTGACGCTTTGTATCGGTTTTATAGAGCAGTAGGGAATAGTAGATTGTTCAACGGTTCCAGGATTTATAAATGTCCTAACGTTTTTGCGTAGTGCTATATCTCCGGGAAAGAGGGAACAGGGAACAGGGGAGAATAATTGACAATTTATGAATAAGAATTGATTTTACTTTTAATTTTTGGAGATGTCTTGTGGAGTAACTGCTTCACTGAGGAGAAAAGCGCTATCAGTCCACCGGGCAATCATTTCTTCCAACTGAGATAGGTTATATGGTTTCGATAAATAATCATTCATCCCCGCATCCAGACCTTTTTGCCGATCTTCTTCCATGCCATAAGCACTCAAGCCAATAATAATCATATCTTGCATGGTTTCGTTTTTGCGAATCTCACGAGTGGTGTCATATCCATCTAAAATTGGCATTTGACAGTCCATTAAAACTAAAGCATAAGAATTTTCTTGCAGTTTTTCTAAAGCCTCTACACCATTCTCCACAATCTCGAAATCATAGCCGAATGCTTCGATCTGGTATTTAATCACCTTCTGATGTATCAGGTTGTCTTCCACGACCAAAATATCTACTGATTTTTTCGTTCCCTCTGAAGTATCGTCTGGCTGGTATGCTTCCGATTCATCAGTCAAAGACTTTCCACCCCAGGAATCGATGAATTTAAGGGGAACCTTAAACCAAAAAGTTGAACCTTGATTAATTTCGCTATTAACTCCAATTTCTCCCCCCATTAAATTCACTAATTTTTGGCAAATCGACAACCCTAATCCAGTGCCTGCAAATTTTCGAGTGCTGGAAGTATCCACTTGGGAAAATGGCTGAAATAACTGCTTTTGATCTGCTAATGAAATGCCAATTCCGGTATCTTGGATGGCAAAAGAGAGTTCTATTTCATTTTCATTGGCAGGCCGTTCGGCTTCCCTGACATACTCTTGAATAGTAATAGTCACTAACCCACGCTCAGTGAATTTCACTGCATTGCCAATTAAATTAATGAGAATTTGTTTGAGGCGATCGGTGTCGCCTAAATATTGCTGCGGTAAATTGTCAGCGATCGCTAAATTTAGCGATACATCTTTGGCTTTTAAGGTATCTGGGAATAATCTGAGAATTTCTTCAACCAGCTCTGGCAGGATAAACTCTTCCTCCTTAAGCTCAATTTTTCCGGCTTCAAGTTTTGATAAATCTAAAATATCATTAATCAAATTCAGTAAGCTTTTTCCACTCGATTGAATGGTATTAACATAATTTTTTTGCTGTTCGCTTAAATTGCTCAGGGATAAAAGTTCTGCCATACCTAAAATTCCGTTCATGGGCGTGCGAATTTCATGGCTCATATTCGCTAAAAAGGCACTTTTCGCTTGAGTGGCTTGATTAGCCCGATCCCGTTCTTTCTTTAACTCTTTAACTAATAACCCTTGCTGAATCCCGATCGCCATCTGGACAGTCATTTCGGCTAACGTCGGAATTTCAATCATAAATTCTGTGCCTTGTTCTAGATAACTTTCACAAGTTAATTGACCTCCATGTTGCTGAACAATAATGTGGTAACTGGTTGAGAGTCCCATGCCTGTTCCTTGTCCGACGGGTTTGGTGGTAAAGAAAGGATCAAATATTTTGGCTTTGATGGATTCGGGAATTCCCGAACCATTATCGCGAATAAAAATTCTTACGGTATCTTGATGAGAAGTTTCCGTGCGAATTTGGATTTGTGGAGTTCGGGGGGGTTGACTGACAGAGCGTAATTCAGATAAAGCATCGATCGCATTACTGAAAATATTAAAAAATACCTGATTTAATAGAGTCGCATAACAGGTGACATTTGGCAGATCGCCATAGTCCTTGATAATCTCCACCTCTCGCAAATTTGCATCACCATTAATTCGACTTTGCAGTAACAGTAAACTACTCTCAATACCGCCGTGAATATCCAACGGCTTCATTTCCGCTTCATCTAACCGGGAAAAAGTTCGTAATCCTTTGACAATTTTAGCGATGCGATCGCTGCCATGTTTCATTGAAGCCAAGACATTGGTCACATCTTCTCGCAGATACTCTAAATCCATCTCTTCTATTTTCTCTTCAACTTCTGGACTGGGATGGGGAGAATCTGCCGCATATAAATCAATCAGTTCCAATAAATCCTCAAAATAACGTTGAGCATGATTGAGATTTCCAGAAATAAACGTCACCGGATTATTAATTTCATGGGCAACTCCGCCTACCATGCGACCCAAGCTAGACATTTTTTCGCTTTGAATTAATTGTACTTGAGTAGCCTGTAATTCATCGAGAGTTTGCTGCATTTTTTGAGCTTGCGCTTGAAATCTAACTGCATTTTCTTTAACTTTTTGATAGAGTTCCGCTTGATAAATTGCCACGGCCAATTGTTCGCCGATTTTTTCTAATAAAGTTATTTCTTCTATGTCCCAATGACGGGTACTGCGGCAGTGGTGGGCGATTAATAAACCCCACAAACGAGGTTGAGCTTCCGAGTCTGAGAAACTGTCTCGATCCTTACCAAAAACGATGGGAACGATTAAATTAGCTTTTACTTGCAAATTAGCCAAAAAGTTAGCGTGGCATAGGTTTAAACCGCAGTTATGTATATCGTCAATTCCCCTAACCCGTCCTTTGAGATAAAGTTGGCTGTATTCGCCGGAAAAGCAGTTATCTCTTATCTTCTCTTGAAAACCCTCCGGCCAGGGAACGATTAAATCTTCTACTACTATTTCTCCATCCCAATTTTCCAGAAATTTATAGATAATTACCCGGTCTGTTTCTAGAAGTTCCCGCACTTCGCGCACTGCTGTTTCCATAATAGTATCGAGGTCGAGAGTGCGGCGAATTTGATTAACAATAAGGCGCAGTAAAACTTCTCGTTCGTTTTGGCAGCGGTTGCCATCGCGCAGGATAGATTGGTTGATAGCGATCGCCATCCTATATGCGAGTTCTGGCAATAAATCCATTTCCTTATTTCGTGTTTCTTGCGATCGTATATTCTTGTTGATAACGGAGCAAATCACTGGCGCTTGGATATTCTACCGTCAAAATTTTTATAATAGCTTTTTGAGCATCCTGCTGCCCAATTCCATGATAAACTTGGGTTTTACTATTGTTTTCAATTAGGTTGAGCAGTCGATAACCGGGTAACTCAAACATTTCTATAACTCTCTATGGGTTTAAATTTTGAATGAAACAGGACTTACGCACGAACTACGAAAAAATGGGACTTGAGATTGCTTCCCTGTCGGTCGCAATGACGAAAATGAGTTGTACTGCGTAAGTCCTATGAAAAATCAAGAAAGAAGAAGGAAGAAGGAAAAACCTTACTAATGGTAGCTCTTTCCCCAAATTTTACACAAACGATACCAACGGACATGATATTACTCCTGAGCAGCACAGAAATTACTTAAACTCATCGTAACTATTTCGGAGGATTAAAACAAGCCAGAAATGTTAGATATTTCTCAACCCACTCAACCTACAAATCTGACATTTTTACAAAAATATATATTTACAAGGGTTTTCATATTGATGAACCACATCGCCCCTACTGTGGTCTACCCAAATGAAAAGCGCTGTAGACAACCTCAACGCCGAGATCATTGCACGTTAGGCGCGATACTCCTATCGGAGTGGCTTTGCCCCATCGCACAGCTTACGATCGCTCTGGGACACTTCACTATTGGTTTTCAAATATTCCTGCACCCAATCACAGGCATAGTCCAGGGGCTTCAGATTCAAAACAGCGGATACATCCCACAACACCAGCGTACCATCATCACCAATGGCTGCCAGTTGTTGCCCATCCTGACGAAACGCCAGAGTGCGGACAGCAGAATTAGTGGTAATTAGGGTCTTTAAGAGCTTTCCTTCCAGGTTCCAGAGCCTAACTGTTTTGTCTACTCCAGAGGTGGCAATTAGCGGGCGATCGGGACTGAAGTCTATCCCAAAAACCCCCTTCTCATGTCCTTGCAACGTCGCGACTAACGTTCCGTCTTGCGATCGCCAAATTTTAGCAGTCCCATCAGCACTGCTAGAGGCCAGCAAGGTGCCGTCGGCATTGTATGTCACCTGCCACACCACAGCATCATGGCTCAACGTATGGAGTAACTGCCCCTCCCGACTCCAGAGCCGGACAGTGCCATCGCCATCGGCGGCGGTGGCAAACTGCTCGCCTGTGGGACTATAGGCCATATCCCAAATAGAGACCGATTCTCCCTGCCATTGCTGGAGCAGTTGCCCCTCTGCACTCCACCGAAATATCTGACCATCGGATGCTGCGGAAACAACTTCCTGTCCATTGGGGTGCCAGGTGACGGCCTGTAGCGCTTGAGAATAGAACCCCAATGTTTGTAACAGATTACCTGCCATATCCCATCGTTTCAGGGTACCATCCTGCCCCACAGACAGAAATTCATTTCTAGTCGAATGGTGAGCCAGATTTATGGTACTTCCCTGGCCTGCATCAACCTGTTGATGGGTGAAATCCTCCAGGGAGACCAGCAGAATATTCTTATCAGTGTTGATCATAGCCACGGTCTTACCGTCCTGGATATAGATCAGCTTGTAATAATATCCTGTCGGTAGTCCCTGGACATTTTGCTTAAAGGGATTGCGCGGTTGCCAGAGGCGCAGGGTGGAGTCACCCCCAGCCGAAATCAGGGTGTTACCATCGGGACTAAAGGCCACACTCCAAACCAGCGCCTGATGCCCGACAAAGGTCTCTAGCAAATCCCCCTGGCGACTCCAGCGAGCCAGGGTGTTGTCATGGCTGGCTGAAACAAATTCATCCCTACTGGGGTGAAAGGCTAGGCTGGCAACACCGGCAGTATGGTGATCCAAAGTAGTGACTAACTGACCATCCGAGTTCCACCGTTTAATGGTGTTGTCATAGCTGCCGCTAATCAACTCTGTGCCATCGGGACTAAATGCTAGGGCAAGGACAGCCCCCTGATGCCCCCTGAGCGTCTGTAGGCGCTGTCCATCAACCGTCCACAAGGTAATACTGCCATCGTTCCCCCCAAAAGCCAGACGATCGCCGTGGGGATGATAGGCGATAGATCGGATGGTCGATAATTTTTCCCCTGTTTCAATTCGGTGTATCCGTTGCCCAGTAATGCTCCAAACCTCTGCGGGGCCATTGCCGCCCACAATCAGACTCTGGCTATCCGGGCTAAAGTCCACATCCCAAATCCCCTTGATGGAAGTTTCCAGGGTGTGACGGAGTTCCCCCGTGACGGTCCAGAGTTTGACGATACCCTCGTCACCGGTAGATGCCAGCCATTTTCCATCCGGACTAAATTCAACATCGTAAATGGCTCCTTGATGCCCCTCCAGGGTGCCGAGAAGTTCCCCCTCTGGAGTCCAGAGTTTAACGTTGGTATCTAATGCACCGGAGGCGATAGCTTGACCATCAGGACTGAAGACTGCCCGATTGACGGCTGCAGGATGCTCATCCAGTTGATTGTACTGCTGAGTATTTAAAACAATGTGTTCGAGAATGGCATCTGCTTGAGTTTGCAGAGCAGGATTTACTCGTCCCAGTTCTTGTAACCGTCGCTGGGTGCGAATGCCTTCTAGCATAGCCTCAAAGGGCTGATCGGAAGCGAATAGGGCTTCAGAGGTGCGAATACTCAGTTGAACTGCGTTTAGGGATGCCTGACGCGATCGGATCTGGGCGAAAAATCCCAGTCCTGTAGCCACTACTGTCAACAAACTGACCCCGGCTAACAGTATCCGTTGCCGTCTCAAATTCCGTTGTTGTTCGGCACTGCGTTGCTGTTCCAGGCTCAGGCGGGCTTCTACTTCTTGTAACCGAGCCGTTTCCAGTTTAGCGATCGCCTCCTGACGATCCAATTCTTGACTTGCTGCCAAAAAGCGATAGTCCTGATCGCTCAAGCGTTTGGGTTTGGCCCAGCGCAATGCGTCCTGAAGTGCTTCCCCCCGCAACAGTCGTGAGTTGTCAGTGCCGTTCGAGGCAATCCAGGCTTGTAGGGCTACGGAGTATGGGCGCAGTCGGTTGAGTTGCTCCTGAACCCAGTCTAGGGAAAAAATATGTTGGTAAATGGGATTTTTGACCTGCAATTGATTATGACGTTGGCACACCAGCCCCGATAGCCAGAGTTCAATCTGTTCTGGGCTGCCGTCTAGGGCAATACCACCGTGGTCTAGAATTCGCTGATATAGTGACAGAATCTGCCCCACTCGTTGCTCATCATAAAGAAGGCGGTTGCGAATCGTCCGTAGATGTTCGGGGTTGTCCTGAGTTTCCCAGTAGTCAATGATGTGGGTTTGTACCAGTTCCTCAACCCAACTCACTTCAGTCCCTGGTGGCAGACTGAGAGTCACCGCCTGAGCCGCTTCACTTTTTTGAGCAACCAACTGACAGAGTTTTTGTGTTAGTAGCGGTTGTCCTCCCGTCCAGTCCAGAATCGCCTTGAGGATGGCTTTGGGATTGGGCATCTGATCCTCGAACCCCGCCATGAGCGGATAGGCTTCTTCTACCTGAAAATCTTGCAGGTCAATGGCGCGACCAATGTTGAAAGGGGTGCGTTGGCGATCGCTAATCAAATCCGACGGAGTGGCCACCCCAAATAACCCCCAGGTCAAGCGTTGGTAATGGGGCTGGTCCGAGCGTAATTCATGGCAAGCCCGGATCAGGGCAAAAAAATCATTCACGGAGAAATCCAGTCCGAGAATACTATCGATTTCATCCACCAGAATAAACAAATGAGTCTCCGGCATTTGCCTTAAGATTTCATCCAGCAATAGCCGTAGTTGCTGCACGATGGGAAAATCAGCGTAGGTCTGCCAAAGAGTTTTCAAATCTACCTGACCCAGCAATCCCAGGTTACGCACCAGATCCAGCATAATGCCCCGATACCACTGTTCCAGGATTACCCCCTCACTGCCCAGTTGTGTCATATCCAGATAGACACAACGATAGCCCAGATGCAGTAATTTTTGTTGTACCCGCACCCGCAAACTGGATTTCCCCATTTGTCGGGCATTGAAGACATAACAAAATTGCCCCGCTAGCAGGGCCTGATAGAGGTCGCGATCCGCCTGTCGCAGCACATAACTCTGAACATCGGGAGCTAGGCTACCCCCAATCTGATAGGTTATCTTACTCAATTCTGTCCCTCCAGACAAGCCCGGAAATATTGCTGGTAAAGATTACAGCCCATAATGGTCTTGAAACCCTCCAATTTCAATAATCCCATACCAATCAGACGATCGCTTGTTGTTGGATCAAGCGCAATGGATTCAGTACCCGATAGAATTTCCACAAAGGCTGGAAATAAGCGATCGTCCCGTCGCACAACTTGCCAAAAGGGCTGCAAATAGCTGTGATAGATACCAGCGTGGGTTGGGGCAGACTGCAATAGTTGCTCCAGTGCTATGTCTCCTGAACGCAGATGGTAAAAGACTAATTGCAACAGATAGGGATGCCCTGCCACCAACTCCATCAGTGGTTGTAGAGCCTGAGTATCCCCAAGACTGATCGATTCAAGACCATACCGTTTGGCCAGATCAAGGGCTTGATCGGGTGTGAACATGGGTAACGACAAGGGTAGCCCAACATTAAACGGAGATTGATGGGGCTGGAGGGGCAGGTTGAACTCCGTTGAGGAGGTCAGAATCAACCGTAACTTTTGCCAGTTTTGATCGGTACGCGCCTGTTCATGCCACGATCGCAGGAGGGGAAAGAAATTTTTGGCTAACTCCTCATAATCCACCAAGTGATGCACCTTATCGATCACAACCAGGAGAGGTTGTTGTAGCCGATTTAAGAAAACTTCCTGCACATAAGTGGTGCAACTCAGGCTGCTCCCGGCCATTTCAAACCAATAGCGGTCAAACTCTGAAGGAATCTGCAATTGCTGACCCAGATTCCAACAAAACCACCGCAAAAACCGATCCAAATTGTTCAGTGCTTCCGCACCCGCCTGCCGTACATCCACCCGAAGCGTGTGTATCCCTGCTTGCCGAACTTTGCCGAACAGGTGATTGATCAGGGAGGTTTTGCCCATATTCTGAGAGCCTTGAATACGGATCAGGCTACCGGGCTGCCAGATTTCTGCAATAGCGAGTTCTTCAATGGGATATCGCTCCACATACAACGGTGAGCCAAAGGGTAGGGGAGCACCAGGAAACTCCATCACTCCCAGCCTTTGGTTGACTAAACTGTTAAGGGCTGAATGGGCTGGATCATCATTCTGTGCTAAATCAGATAAGAGCGATCGCAAATTCTTCTTGGTGATCTTGCAATCCAACTCTTGGGACAAACATTGCCAGAGATTAGCTCCAACATCTCTGAGGTAACCCTCGTCGTATGCTGATTCTGTAGAGATCGATCGATAGGCTTGCCCTTCCCAGGCTTGGACAAAAACAACTTCTTCAATGAAACTAAGCTGTCTGGGAGATAGAATATTTTTGACAAATTCTAGGGCTTGATCGGATTTCATCGGGCAAAAAAACTGAATAATCTCAGAGCGAATAGTCTACAACACCTTGCAAAAACATCTGAGTTAGCCGGAATAATATTTATATTCAGGGCAAACACATCATCTGAAATTCCCTGCATCATAATTGCAAAAGGAAAGTAGAGAGACAAGGTGCTTCATAAAACTGATACAAAGCGTCACATAAGTGACAAATTGATGTTTACTTCCTGATGTACGGACGTTCGCATTTTTGTTATGCAACGTCCCTACGGCCGTCGGCGGTTACTCATCCACAGGCATTGACGGTTAAGCCAACCGCATTTTCACAGTCTATACTTACATTTAAGTCTTTGTCAATAGACAAGATTGGACATTATTGTTCTCCAAACCTCACTGCGCTGTTCCTAGTAGCAAGCGGGATTTTTGGAGAGTTTAGCAAATCTTTCGTCATAAGTAGCGGCGCGTTCTTCGTCGAAGACTACAGCTTGTTCTTAATTTTGCATGAGAGAATAAATAATTTTGTTATTTATATTTTACAATGATTATCATTATTATATAGTCTTGATTCAAGAATGAATATTTTTACGCCGTCAAAATTAGAGCGCGGTTGTATTGTGGTTATTGGGAAAGAGAGTACGGGCAAATCCCAACTCATTGCTGCTCTTACAGGACAGACTCCCTATAGTGCCAATTTTCGCGGTTCTACAGTGACTTGTGACACTTATCAATCTCAAGCCTATACCTTTATCGATACCCCTGGAATTCTCTATCGTTCCGACAGCGTAACTACTAAGAAAGCTTTAAGACAGCTACAAGAAAATGACACCGTGCTATTGATAGTCAAGGCAACCGACGTAGATCAAGATTTAGCCGATCTACTTCCTTTAGTAGCAGATAAACGGGGCATTGTGGTGATTACTTTCTGGGATAAGGTATTATCGACGGTTCATACCCAACAAGTGGTTCGGGAATGGACGGAAACTTCTAACCTGAGCATTGTCACTGTAGATGCTCGCCACCTCACAATAGAACAAAAAGACTATATTTTGGCTTCTCTGCAAGAACCTCATCCTTTTCCCGCGCAATGGATTCCTACAAGGGCTGGCTGGCATATTCAACCCCAAGCAACGCTGTTAGAACATCCTCGACTAGGCTGGTTATTGGCGATCGCCCTATTACTTATTCCTGCAATTATTGCTGTCTGGGGAGCTAACTCCTTTGCGACTTTAGCAGATCCTATAGTCCAAAGTGCGACCGCTCCCATTATTAAATCTTTATCCCAACTCCCAATCTGGTTAAGAGAAATACTCATAGGACAATATGGACTGATAACTATGAGTCCGTTACTGTTTATTTGGGCGATGCCGACAGTAATTCTCTATGCCCTATTCTTAGGTGCATATAAAGCTAGTGGGTTAATAGAAAGAATTACTATTGCTCTCAATCCTTTACTCCGTCCGTTTGGGTTATCGGGACGGGATTTAGTGCGAGTAATTATGGGTATGGGGTGTAATGTTCCTGCGGTGATTAGTACCCGTGCCTGTTCTAGTTGTTCTAGAGGAACTTGTATTTCGGCGATTGCTTTTGGTTCGGCTTGTTCTTATCAGTTTGGCGCAACTCTAGGGGTATTTAGTGCGGCTTCGTTACCTTACTTGATAATTCCTTACCTGCTGTATCTAACCGCAACTACCTTGATATATACCTACATGATTTCTTCTCCTACCGCTAAATCGAATCAGAATCCCCTAGTAATCGAAGGAAGAGCATTTTTAGAATTTCCTCATGCGTCAGTAATTTGGCGCGAAGCTAAGTCAACTATCGATCAATTTTTGTTCAATGCAATTCCCATCTTTTTAGTTATTACTGTTATTGCTTCTGTGTTGAATTGGTTAGGAGCGATCGCTGCTTTAGCCAATATTATTAACCCTTTGATGGGATGGTTTAATTTACCGCCGGAAGCCTCATTGCCTATTATTTTAGCTTCTATTCGCAAAGATGGACTGCTATTATTTGCCGAACCAGAAACCTTGGCTATGTTAACTCCATTGCAGGTTTTGACTGGGGTGTATCTAGCAGGAGTATTGCTACCTTGTTTAGTTACTCTGTTAACTATTGCGCGAGAACAGTCTCTTCGATTTGCCTTATTGTTGTTAAGTAGACAGGCGATCGCTGCTATCTCTTTTTCTCTATTACTTGCTTGGGGAGGATTGTTAATCAAATAATATTTATATCAGCGAGGAAGCCAGACCAATTTTGAGCGATCGCTTTCTCGGCGATTGGCTGATACTAAATCCGGTTTAGTAAGACCACAAATGATTAAGTATAATTTAACCAGTAGTAATCTGTTAATTTTTTAATTTCATACGTCATAGAGTTGAGAATACAACATCTTTTTTCTAGAACTATTTCCAGTTGTTCAATGGTTTCATGCAGGTTGATTAACTAAGGGTTCATCAACTAATGCCCATAATCTCTCAGCTGGTTGTAATTCAGGAGAATAAGGAGGTAAAAATTCGACAACAATTCCCTGTGGCAACTTTACTCTCTTGGTGGATTGGATATGGCGAGGAAACCTCGCCATCCCATCCTAATGGGTTCTATAAAAGGCGTACCTGAGATTGCTTGCCAAAATGCTTCGGTTGAAATAAAGATTTTTAGACCTTAACTTACTCTGACAAAGTAATCACAGTTTTCACAAGCCCTGCTCGTTCCGCCTTTGCTATCACCTCAATCTCACAACCAGCAATACCTTTAATCACCCACTCCAAATGACAACGATAACTTCCACCTTGAGCAAAAAAACTGAAAAAATTAAAAGCTTCACTCGATCGCCCTTGCAAATGGTCGATTTCCTGCTTTTGTTTCCCACTCACCAAGGCTACATTATCAGGTAAATCTAACATTACTTCTATAGGTTTAACACTTTTTTGTTCCAAAGCTTTTTCACTGGTATAAGTAGGCAAAAATCCCTGATTTTCCAATTGTACTACTAGATGATACATATCGCCTCCCTGATATTCAACTGCCGTCTGACTAACTGCTAAACGAGGTGACATTAAAGCATGAGCAATAGCAAACTGACATTGTTCCTCACACAACTTTGGTAAATATTCAACAGGTGGGTTGTACCAAACTTCCTTGAAATTCCACCCACCAATTTCAACCGTACCCAGTTGAGGATGTTCAAATGTTTCCCAGTCAATAAAACCTCTGCCACCCAATTTTTCATCATTCCATTGCATCATTTTCATATCGTCTGCAACAGGATGGCGTTGTAACCACTTAATATAATCATCCTTCTTAACTCCCGCTGCCGTGGGTGCATCCCAAAGCTCTATTGCAAAACCAAACCAACCGAAGCGATCGTAACAATAGTCAATCATTCCACCAGAAATCTTCTCACGGTTAGGGTACGAGAAGTTATGATAAATTGAAACGCACTCATAACCCGTAATTTCAGTACCTTTTTCTCCAATCAATTTGTAAATATCCAAATCCTTTACAGGTATGTGTTCGTCTGGATAAGTACAGTAGGAACGTAAGATTACTCCAGAAAACGTATGATAGTTAATAAAACCATTAATATTAGGATGTTCTCGCCAAAATTCTGCTACAGCAAGAGTTTCAGGTTCAGAAAAAGGAAAATCTCCAGCACCTTTTTGTTTTCCCTCTGGTCGCCATTCATGGGGATAGTTGCGATTAAAATCTATTCCTTCCTTACTGGGAGCAACTTTGATATCATAACCGTCATAGTTTTTTATTATTCCCTCTGGCAAAATACTGTAGTAAGTGCCTCCAAATTCATCGGGTTCCCGAGGCACCATTATTCTCGGGTCTTCTGAGGATATTTTCCAAGCTCCACAGTTATCTTTGAGTCGCATCTGCAAAATTAACCCATCTCCATTTATATCTTCCCAGTGGAGACCATCGCGTTCTTCAGGATAGGGATAATGACGAATACTCGACCGCAAAATGTGAGGAGTTGTTAAATATTTTTCTGCCCCGTCAACAGCAATTCGAGGTAAAATATAAATTGTGTAGTTATCTAATAAATGAGTTATTCGAGGTTCAGTAGCATAATTATTTAGTAGATGATAAATAGTATATAGAGAAACTGTCGAACCTGTAACTTCTATCGCATGAATATTACCATCAATCCAATATCCAGGTTTTTCTATAGCTTTTCCTGTATTTTGATTGGTAAGAGTAGCTAAGAAAATATCTAGTCCGCCGTAGCTTTTGCCAATAATTTTTAACTCTATCAAATGAGGATTATTTTCACTCATTTGATGTAGAAAATTTACTACTTCTTGATATGTGTAGTAGTGGCTAAAATCAAACCCTGATTCTGTCATATTAAATTATTTAATCCTATGGAATTAATACCAATTCACTTTACGAAAAATTAAGATTTAAAGCCTCTCCTTTCAAGGAGAAAAAAGCAGTCAAGGAATGGCAAGGAAACCTCGCCATATCCAATCGACCAAGAGAACAAAAAAATCCTTTTAACCAATCCTCTTCTTAAAAATTAAGAGGTAATTATTAATTATTGAAAAATGTCACAAATAGTTTCAAACTTTAGATGTGGAATAATTTCCTGAAATTACTATAGTGTTAAAGTTATGAGTCTATAAAATATTACTTTTAACTTTTAACTTTTAACTTTTAACTTCCCTTATGTTCCCACTTCCATACACTACTAGAAATCAAATTTGTCAAAATATGATCAATAATTGGTATCAATAAATTACCTGTGACTAAGGCACTGTATCCTAACACAAAACCAACTATTGTTGCCCAAATCATATAAGGCCATTAATGATGTTTTCCAGAATTAAAATAGGGCGGCTCCAGCTTCGGCTACGGCATGGTCTTGCTCTCCAGATCCCCCACTAACTCCAATTCCCCCCACTACTTCTCCCTCACTGTAAAGGGGTATTCCTCCAGCAAAAATCATGATTTTGCCATTGTTGGAGGCATGAATCCCAAAAAATTGTCCTCCTGATTGACTCTGTTCGGCTAAATCTTTAGTGGCCAGATTGAACGCCCGCGAAGTATACGCTTTTTTAATGGAGATATCGATACTTCCGATCCAAGCTCCATCCATTCGTACATGGGCTACCAAATTTCCTCCCCCATCCACTACTGCTATATTCATTGGTTGACCAATTTCGAGTGCTTTTTTTTCAGCAGCACTAATTACTCTTCTGGCATCTTCTAATGTAACCATTAATCCCTCCATTGGACTTGACCTTAGATGTCTGTTAATTTAGCTGATTGAGTTAACATATATAGGACTTACGCAATACAACGTATTTTCGTCATTGCGACCGACAGGGAAGCAATCTCAAATCCTAGTTTTTCGTATTTCATGCGTAAGTCCTGCATATATTGAGACTTTAAGTACACTAGCAAATTACAGGCTATTAGACAATACCATTTTATGATTTCTAAGTTTCGGTTAATCTCGCCATCAATTGAGCCAAATTTATGTCTTAGCTATGTTTAATTTTTCTTTTACTAATGCGTCGCCAAAATCCTTTGACTACCTTGAATTGATCGATCGCGTGTAAGATAATAAATGCTAAAAAAGTATAAGCTAACCAAAAATGTATATTTCGACCTAAGTCTACTAAGTCACTATTCTGGGGAAATAAATCAGGTAAGGTTATACCAAAAAAGCGGACATTATTGCTTTTAAAGGAGTTAGAAAAAAAGAAACCAGTAATAGGAACAGCCCACATAAAGATATAAAGAGAAGTATGCAGGGCTACTTTTTGCATCCATTTAAAACTATACTTAGGCAATCGCTTAGTATATTTCTTCCACCACACTTGTAATAGAGTTAAAATTCGCAAAGTTAATAAAGCCATTGCCAATACTCCTAGAGATTTATGGAAATCATAAAGAAGGTTTCGTCCAAAGGCTTCTCTTGGCAAACGCGACATAAAAGAACCAACTACAAATATAATAATGTAACAATTAAACATCCACCAATGGATTGACATTAAATTTTGGTAAGCAGAATTTTTTCTCGGTTTGTTTGTTTTTGAAGCTTGAGCCATGATTTTCCCGCAAGTTATTTTACAGTGATACTATATTATTAAATTTTAACATTTAATTAAGATTGTAAATTTTTTATAATAACTTTGTGGTCATTATTACTTGAGAACTTTTTATGGCAGCGATAAGTCTAGACGAAAATTAATTATGATAGTAAAATTATTGTATTTTAAAATTTTTCCAGCGATCGCTCTCTGCTGGCTAATTAGTATTAACAGAGCGATCGCCAGCTCATTTCTAAGTTTCAGTCAATCTCGCCATCAATTGAGCCAAATTTCTATTTTAGCTAGGTTTAATTTTTCACACATAGTATGTTAGGATGTAAATGTTGACAATTAATCAGTAGATGGTCGAAAAAGCGTACAAATTTAGATTTTACCCAACTCTGGAGCAGGAAAGTCTGCTGAGGAGGACGTTGGGATGTGTACGCCTCATTTACAACAAAGCTTTAAATGCAAGAACTACTGCATGGTACGAGAAAAAAGAACGAGTAAGTTACAAACAAACTTCAGCCATGCTTACCTCTTGGAAAAAGCAGGAAGATTTAGATTTTCTCAGAGAAGTCAGTAGTGTACCCTTGCAGCAAAGTTTAAGACATCTACAGACTGCTTTTCCTGCGGAATGCTGCGCAAACACCAACTTTTTTAGTGGACGGGCGAAATATCCCAACTTCAAGAAAAAGCGTAATGGTGGTAGTGCTGAGTTTACCTCATCAGCATTTAAGTGGAAAGATGGTCAAGTCTATTTAGCTAAATGTGCACAACCACTACCTATTAGGTGGAGTAGACAACTGCCAGCAGGTTGTGTACCTAGTACAATTACTGTCAAGCTTGAGCCAAGTGGCAGATGGTCTATATCTCTGAGAGTCAATGATACCAGATATTTGAGGCTGAAACCGATTAAGAAGCAAGTTGGTGTTGATTTAGGAATCACCAATTTACTAACTACCAGCGATGGAAAAAAAGTTGCCAATCCAAAGAATCTTCAGAAGTTACACAAAAAACTGAGGTTAGCTCAGAAATCCCTTGATAGAAAACCCGACAAAAAGTCTAACAACTATTACAAAGCTAGGCTGAAAGTCGCAAAGATACACGCTAAGATTAAGGATTCAAGACTTGACTATACCCATAAGCTAACAACCCAACTAATTAGAGAAAACCAAACGATAGTAGTTGAGGATTTAGCAGTAAAAAACATGGTCAAGAAGCGGTGCGACCCCGCGACGACGCCAGTCGCAAGCGGTCAGACCCCGCGCCGCCGACAGGCGCAAGGGAATGCTGACCAAGAGAGGGAATGCGCACCAAGAGACCACAAATTAGCTAGAGCAATAAGTGATGCAAACTGGGGAGAATTAGTTAGGCAATTAGAATACAAAGCTGATTGGTATGGACGGGAATTAATTAAGATTGACCGATATTTCCCCAGTTCCAAGCTTTGTTCTAATTGTGGTCATGTAGTAGAAAAGCTACCTCTAAATATTAGAGAGTGGGATTGTCCTGAATGTGGCATTCACCATGATCGGGACATAAACGCTGCAATTAATATTTTGGCTGCGGGACTCGCAGTGTCAGCGCCAGTCGCTCATGGGGGAGACCCCCAAGACCGCGCTGGCTTGTCTGTGGAGCGACGGTAAGACCTGAAGAGAGTAAATCTCTTCAGGCAGGTGCTATGAAGCAGAAAGCCCCTACCAGCGATGCTAGGGAATCCCGTGCTGTCACGCAAGTGCAGCGTCAGGAGGATGTCAAGTTAGAAAAATAAATGCAAAGTCATGCACACAACAGCAATTGATTTTATACAGCGTTTTACAGGAAACGATTTAAGCAATCGAAATATACTCGAAGAGTTTTCAGATCAAGTCATATTCTCTAGTTGGTTAAAAAAACAATATCCTAATACGTCACAAGAAATGTACAATGCCATGCTATTGGTGGCAAGACCATATTTTGAGTATAAAGATACGCCCGTATACGTTGTATCATTGGTCGATACACTTTTTATTACGGGGCGTGGTGACTCTAGCATAAGCTTTATCCGACCTAGTACTTTAGGCACTCAAAAACAAATGATACTTGATGTACCACATGCCGGAACCTTACCACCTTCTTGTGTTGATGGACTATTATCTGATGACGTAATTGCTGATGAATCGGTATGCTCTAGCAATCCTTACACAATTTGGAATCAAGCAGATGTTGGGGTTTTGGAGGTATCTGGAAGTATTTGGCAAAATAATCAAAATTTTGTCTGTGGTTCGGCAGTATTGACAAATTTAATTATCAGCAATGGCAATCGCGCCCCAGCAAAAGAAGGTAGAACTAATCAGGTCTACAATACACACACTTATCGTGGGACTCCTCTATACAAAGATATTTCTCAGCCTACTGAAGAAACAAAACTAGGGTTAAAAAAGAATCATGATTTGAGTATTGCTGTGGCTGGAGCATGTCGTGCTGCTGCGTATATGACAAATCGGAATTATCCTATTATCTGTTTAGAACCACATAGTTATTCAGCATTTTCCCATGAAATACTCGATGCGTTATTTTCACCAAAACTAGATGGTATGAACTTAACTAAATTTGCACCGCACAATGGTGGTACAGATACCAAAGCACTACTAGATTATCTGCGCAATACCCATGACTTGAAATCGTATCAAGAGTTAGTTAGACCATTGGTGTCAGTCCTAGATGTCTCAAGTCCTGACGAGCCAGATAAATACAGTACAGTTAATCTATCTCAAATGGAAGCTTTTGTCGAGCCTTTTATCAGCAAGATACGGGAGGCTTCTAACAGACTACCTATTAATATTGATAATTGGGAAAAATCGCGTCCTGATGTTTATGGTGCTACCAATACCATGCTGAAAAGATTAGAAGAAGTGATAAAAAAAGCCAATTATTATCTTGACATTAATGATGACAACCTAATATCAAAAATCATAAATACGGTGACAATTGAATATAATAGGGGACTTGTAACATCCAACGAAACCTCTAATATCCACAC
This sequence comes from Dapis purpurea BLCC-M126, assembly GCF_050015975.1. Classification (NCBI taxonomy): domain Bacteria; kingdom Bacillati; phylum Cyanobacteriota; class Cyanophyceae; order Oscillatoriales; family Microcoleaceae; genus Dapis; species Dapis purpurea. Next base: position 17,558 of record NZ_JBNHER010000047.1, read on the forward strand.
CAGTGAACAAGATTTTTACGAGCGTTGTCAATTGGTCGGTGCGGCATTTGTAGCTGGCATCAAGAATATGCAAAATCTGTGGTAATAATTTCCATGTAGTGGAAAAACTTGGCGAGTTTTTTGCCCTATTATGTTGTCAAATTATTAAGAGCTGATTTGTAAACTTCCTCAAAAGTCTTATATTACCTAGCTTTTAGCAATTATCAATTTACTTGGCAAAAATCCTGAAAGCTAAATATAGCAACTCATTCTTATACCTTACAGCGGTTTTCATATGAATAAACCACAATCATACTGACTCATTACTCCTTACTCCTTACTCCTTACTCTTTACTCATTACTCCTTACTCTTTACTCCTTACTCTTTACTCCTACAACATTTTTGTGGTCTACTCAACTGAAAAGCACTGTAAAACTTCCACCTCTTCCGTTCTGTAGGGGCGAGCAAGCGAATCGCCCCTACGACTCCCGTTATTTAAACTGTTCAACCGGACATGATATAACAAAGCGATCGCCTAATCATTTCTAAGTTTCAGTCAATCTCGGTATCAATTGAGCCAAATTACAAGGACGATTACGAGAATCTAGTTGCTCTTTGATAATACTCCATCCTGTTTGACAAGCACCACTAGAACCAGGTAAACAAAAGATATAAGTACCATTAGCTACGCCTGCCAAACAGCGAGACTGAATGGTAGAGGTTTTAATTTCTTGATAGGAAATCATCCGAAATATCTCACCAAACCCTTCAATTTCTTTGTCTAAGAGTGGTTTAATGGCTTCTGGTGTACCATCTCGTCCCGTAACTCCCGTACCACCAGTAGTCAAAATTACTTGGACAGATTCATCTGCAACCCATCTAGATACTACAGCACGAATTTGGTAAATGTTATCGGGAACAATAGTTTTTTCTGCTAATAAATGACCTGTTGTAGTTAAATTATCCACTAATATTTTGCCAGATTTATCATCAGCTTCGGTTCTTGTATCAGAAACTGTTAGGACGGCGATTTTTAAGGGTAGTAAAGATTCGTTTTGGTTCATTTTTGTTATTTTTTAATTAATGTAGGGGCGGTTCGCGTTTGCGGAGCATTCCGTAGGAAACCGCCCCTACAGGGAAATAATTTTCTACTTCTAAAACACTTCTACCAACACAACTATTGACAATTGTCGTCACGCAATAGCTGTTTAAGTTAGGCAGAGAATTGCTTATTGTTAATTCTAAATATCCTGAATCACGATAAACAAAGAATATAACTTTATTGTTTTCCCATAGCCAAACTTCAGGAATCTTTAAGTATTGATATTTAGTTAAATCGTCGATACTCCCTGATGTTAGATTTATTTCTACTGCTAAATCTGGCAAGTCTATTGTCTATTTCAAAACAGTAAGCTACATCAGGTTCTTTCCCTTCTTTTCCTTCTTCCTTAAGAGTAGTTTGAGATCATGTCCGGTAGCATTGGTATTGTATAGAGAAGGTAAGGAAGAAGGAAGAAGGAAGAAGCTTTAAGAGAAGAAAAAACCTTAAATATGGTGGATATTTTCCCGGCTTTTACACAAACGATACCAACGGACATGATATGATTGTAAGGAAACAGTGCAAGGTTGTTTTGACGGCAGTAAGCCCAAATAATTGCTCTAATATAATCACCAATTAATTCATGGTTATGCCCCGGGGACACGATAGTAATAACTCCATTGCGAAATGATATCAAATCCGCTTAATTCGGTATCAAAAAAATTTTCATCTTCATTCAAGAGCAAATGTTTCTAAATTCCCTTTCCTCCTGACTCCTGACTCCTGACTCCTAGATTAACTATCTAATTACACCGATACTACCGGATTTGATATGAGACTCGTTTACTGGGCAAATCTAAACTAATATATTCAGCCCAAGTTGTATTAGTAATTGTGCTAATTCGATCACTTTTTTGTGTTCCAATAGTTAACATTTTTACTTAGGGGATATAGTTATTTCGTTACCAGTCTAGAATATGAGACTAAAAAATCTAAATATTAGCCTGATTAGCGCTCTTAAATCTTTGTGCTATCGCTAAATGTAGCAAAGGTTTTGATATCAAATCCGCTTAATTCGGTATCAAAAAAATTTTCATCTTCATTCAAGAG
>NZ_JBNHER010000048.1:0-18483 GCF_050015975.1 Dapis purpurea BLCC-M126
CTACATCGCTCTATTTGGCATACGCTATATATAGTGTCTTTGCGTAAGTCCTGTGATAAAAAAACTTTCTTATTTTTATACTTTCTTTTTGCTCTCTTCCCTCCTGACTCCTGACTCCTCCCTCATTTATTTATAGAACCCCTGAGGGTATCTTTGCAGAAGTGAGGATTAGGAGACAGGAGACAGGAGACAGGAGACAGGAGTTAGGAGACAGGAGTTAGGAGTCAGAATTTCCAGAAATAGAATAGGGAAAAAAGTATAAAAATAGCCCCTTGCTTCATCATCTCCCCATCTCCCCATCTCCCCATCTTTCCAGCTAATGTTATAGATCCCAAATGGGTTCTATAACTATTCAACCGGACATGATATAAATATTCACACTTGGGTTTACACAAACGATACCAGCGGACATGATATCACTTTTCTTAGCTGATTTTTTCCTGGGTGTATAGAACCCATTTGAGCTCTATATAATTATGCAACTCAAGTCTTTTCGTGCATCAAGAATGAGGAAAAATTATCTCAAGGAGTGTTGAATTTTTTTTATTATTTCTCCCCACATCTTCCCTCTTACCTCTTACCGAAATATTGTGGTTTAAAGCCTCCCCTTGGATAGGGGATAATAAATAAAAAATTTCCTGTTCGTCAATCCTCTTCTTTTCAAGGAGAGGTAATTCGCGCATTCTTAATTCTCAATTCTCAATTCTTGAACTCCTGTCTCCTGTCTCCTGTCTCCTAACTCCTAGCTAACGCGCATATTTATAAAGATACGCTTAGGGGTTCTATAACGCCGACACAAACCTTTGTATTTGTCGGCGCATTCTTCTACCTAAATTCACACAGAAGAACGGGAATAATCCAAACCCCCCGCCCCAAGGGTGACTGGAATGATCATACTTGCCGATCGCCTATCGACTCAAAGTTAGAATATTAACTTATTCTAACAAGCGCCTTGAATCGGACAAATCGAATAATATCATGTCCGCTGGTATCGTTTGTGTAAAAGTTGGGGAAATATTTACCTTATGTAAGGTTTTTTCTTCCCTTCTTCCCTTCTTCCCTTCTTCCCTCCTTCTTCTTCCTTCTTCCTTCTTCCTTCTTCCTTACCTTCTCTATACAATACCGATGCTACCGGACATGATATAATTTGTTAATTTTAATTTTACGCAAAACTACAAACAACAGCTTGGCGATCGCCTATCATAAATCGGGTTAATTTATTGGTGTTACTGCCTCGCAATGACAAATTGAATAATTTATTATATTATCAAGATTTACAATAAAGGTAAGAAAAACTAAATGAGAGATTGCTTCCCTGTCGGTTGCAATGAACTGTGTAATAAGTTTTACTGCGTAATTCCTAATTATATGGGCTTTAAGCCGGCTATAGTGGGAAGGGCTAAAGCCCAACTACAAACAAAGACTTTATTATAAAAAATTATAATCAAATGTATAAAAAATATGAATAAAAATCCCACTATCGAAGGTATCTACGAAGTCTGCATTGGCATAACTGAACCCTTGCCAATGATTCAATATTGGCAACAATTTGGTTATCGCATTGGCAAAACAGGAGAATTAACCGCTTCTACAGTTAACAACTTATATGGGGTAAATTCCCATTTACGCTCCATTCGACTTTATCACCAAGATATTGATCATGGTTTAATTCGCCTCATGATTTGGGAAAAACCAATTAATGAAGGTTTAGAAATGACATCTATGAAAGTTTTGGGCAACCGTTGGGCAACAAGTTTAACTACCGATGTTTTGAATATTCTTAACCATGCTGAGGATGGCAAGTTAGCAGGTTTACCTATTAAATACACTTTTCCCCAGTGGGAAATAATTTACAAAACAGATAAAGGTCGCCCATTTGTTGATCCAGCAGTGGGAGTTCGGGAAATGATGTTGTTACAACCATTGACGCGCCAGGTTTTTTTTCAAAGGTTCAATTACACAGTGCCACAATATGGAAAAATCGATCTTGCCTCTACTTTAAAAACTAGCCAATTTACCCATGCAGGTATGATTGTACAAGATGATAGTAAGGAAACCTTGCAGTTTTATGAGGATGTGTTAGGTTTATTGAGGGCACGAGATAACTCCGAAACTACTTATGAAAGCTCAGAAGCAGCCAGACAAATTTTTGATTTGCAACCAGGGGAAAAGTTTACACTTACTGCTTTTGATGACCCGCGCTCTTCAACAAATTGGCAGAAAGCGCGATCTGGCAGAATGTATATTATTCGGTTTCCTGAAAAAATTAAATTGAAATCTTGTTTTGAAAAGTCGCAACCTGGTTGTTTAGGAATGTCTTTGTATACTTATCGAGTTAATAATATAAAATATTATTTTGACCGAGTTAAAAATTCAGCAGTGACACAAGTTACAGATATTGTTGATAATGAATTTGGCGAACAGAGTTTTTCTTTTGTTGCTCCTGATGGTTATTTATGGAATTTAATTAGTAAGTAAGCATTCAGCATTCAGCATTCAGCTATTACAAGGAGGAAGAAATATTGAAAAACTTCAAAGAATTAAAAAAGCGGTTAGCACTCAGCATTCAGCAGTCAGCCTGATTATTTTTCTACTGACACACTCAAACCAGAAACCGGGTTTGTCTGAGATAGATGTTAGTATGGTAGGGCATTTAATACAAACCCGGTTTCTATACTTTTTTATACCTATTAGATTTGATATTATTGAACAGCAGATAATTCTAATTGATAACGATACAATGCTACAGGATGATTAACTGCTAAAAAATAATCGGGGTCTTGAGGAGATAAATAAATAGCTGTTATCTGATTAGCCTCAATTATTTCTCCTCTATTTTTATCAATAATATGATGATAATCTGTAGTTGTTTCTACCTCATTTAAGTAAATCATTGTCTCCCCCTGAAATAGCTGTTGAGTTATTTCACAACTAATAAAATTATCTGGGTTTAATTGTTCACTAGAGCGACCGCTAATAAGCGAAACTAACTCTAGATTATCTGCCAAAATAGTTGTCTGGCGATTAGGATTATCTTGGTTAATTTTGACAGATAAAATTGCTTCATCACCCAACAATGCTTTGCCAATATTTAACCCATTAAATTCTCGGTCGGCGATAACTGCCTCTGGAGGTAAATCTAATTTTTCAATTTTGCTATTTTTAATCACAGAAGACCAAGATGTAGGAAAATTTATTAATTTTTGTCCTGATATTTCTTTGGTATTCAAGTTTGATTCAAGCTTAATAAATTTAACTTGAAAATTTACTGGTTGATCCAAATATTGACGATTATTTTCAAAACCTGGCGTGACAATTTCTGGAGCTAATGGAGCAACCATATCTATTAAAGTGCTTTTGACATTCCAATTTCCCGCCATCCAGTCTGGATAAATTAAATCTGTCTTAGCAGCACTAATTGATGGTTTATTTTCCCAGTTAGGAAAATTATCAATTCTGTCAGCAAGAGTTTCTGCTGCTGCATCATTAGTCCAAAGTAAAACAATTGTAATTAAGCTCAAATTAAAGATTACTTGCCAAAAATTTTGATAACTTTTCATATACTTGTAAGTTATATGGTTGATTTTTTTATGAGACAATTTATCTAGTATAGTATTAATAATTGTAAAAAAGATGGCAATTTCAAGAAATATTAAGTAGATTGACAAATATATTCCTCTTAATATACCATTCTATAGTATAAGCAAATAGACAAAATAAATTACCCACTAGAGCCTAGTAAAAATTTTACAATTTAAGGATTCATTGTGTGTAAAAAAAATGTTTATTAGATGCTTAACTAGCTGAAAATTATTTTATCTAGGAGTAATAAAATGGGTTTGATAAATAAAATCAAGGCAGCATTTAAAAAACTACAGGGACAATCTCAAGAAGCTTTAGGTGAAATCACAGGAGACAACAAACAAAAAATTAAAGGAAAGAAAAAGCAAATTGAAGCATCAGCTCAACAATCTGTTGAAAACTTAAAAGATCGAGTAAAAAAAATGATTGATTAATCCAGAAATTCTAGAAATTTTAAAATTCAAAAGTATTTGATTTGAGAGCATCTTGTAGAATGCTCTTTTTTAATATTAGTATCCCTACATACTCAAGATTGATAATCATGCAAATTCAGATTCAAACATTTACTGTCCATAAAAGATTTCCTTTAACTATTAGTCGGGGAACTACTACTGAGAGTACCAATATTTTGGTAAAAATACAACAAGAAGATATTGAAGGTTGGGGAGAAGCTTCACCATTTTCAGTAGGAGAAAAACCACAAACTACTACAATTTTACAACAAGCTTTACAACAACTTACCCCCGCTCTAGAAAAATTTAATCCACTTGAGCGACAACAAATTGAGCAAGTCTTAACAGAATTACAAATACCATCAGCAGCTAGAGCAGCTATTGATATTGCTTTGCATGACTGGATAGGGAAAAAAGTAGGGTTGCCTTTATGGCGACTTTGGGGATTAGAACGCGATCGCATTGTGCCTATTTCTGTTACTATCGGTATCAGCACCCTGGAAGCTGCTAGACAAAGGGTGCGAAAGTGGCTAAATTTTATTGATGCGCGGGTGTTGAAAGTAAAATTAGGTAGTCCCGAAGGTATTGAAGCGGATAAAGCAATGTTGATGGCGGTGAAAGAGGAAGCACCTCCCGATGCTTTGTTATATGTGGATGCAAATGGGGGTTGGAGTTTGGAAGATGCAGTAAAAATGTGTGATTGGTTGGCAAAAGTTGGAGTTGTTTATGTCGAACAACCATTAGCTGCTGTTTCGGCAATGAAAGACTTACCACATCTTTATGAGCGATCGCCATTACCTATTTTTGTGGATGAAAGTTGTTTTACTGCTAAGGATATTCCTATGTTGGCAGACAGAGTACATGGTATCAATATTAAGTTGATGAAGTCAGGGGGGTTAACGGAAGCGATGCGGATGGTTTATGTAGCCAAAGCTTGTGGGTTGCAAGTGATGTTTGGTTGTTATTCTGACAGTTGTTTGGCAAATACAGCAGCAGCGCAACTTGCACCATTTGCAGATTATTTAGATTTGGATAGTCATCTAAATTTGATTGACGATCCGTTTACCGGTGCAGTGATGGAGAAAGGGCGGTTGTTGCCGAATGAATTGCCGGGGTTGGGGGTCGTTCAATAATTAATAATTATATAGAGGAAAATTTATTGTGCTGGAATTTCTATCAATACAATTTTTTCTATCAAAAATGGTAAGGGAATTTGACCGGGGGATACTTTTGTTTTCAGAACTTTGCTTAATATTCTTTTACCCACCATGATATGGGAATAGTCATTGCGAATGAAGCGTCAGCGTAATGAAGCAATCTCGAACGTTGATATTGCTTCGCTCCACTTCGTTCCGTTTGCTATCGCAAAGCTTCGCTAACGCAATGACAAATAATAACTTAAAATTTGGTGTATAACGCCGACAGAAACCTTTGTATTTGTCGGCGCATTCTTCTAGGGATGTACCTAATTCAAAGAAAGCTGGATGCCATTGAGTAATGCCATCCGTGGTTAGTTGTTCATAAGTACCATAGTTAGAAAAGTCATAGAAAAAGCCTTCTCTGATCCCTGCTGCCTTGGGGTTAGCATGAATATAGCGGATGGTGTTTAATGCTCTTTGTTTGTCGGAGTTGGGGAACCCATGACAGGTGTATCTTTGTTCCCAAAAGTGTCCTTTACGGTTCAGCAGGGCGTTGAAAGACATGGCAGAGTACCAATTATCCAGTGCATGATTTTCGGTATATCATCGGGGTTTTCAGCTTCCATTAGGTAATGGACGTGCCATAGGCATGATGCACAAGGCGTAAAGTTTGAATGGGTATTTTTCTTGTGCTTGTTTGATGATATGTAACAGTATTTCTCTGGTTTCTCTGCGGGTGAAATTGAAATCTCTGTTATTACACCGAGTCGTAATGTGATACGAATATCCTGCCTTGAATTCTCTTTTTGGTCTGCCCATGTCTTTTCAGTTACCAATTGATTCTTGCAAAACGCCTTTATGTGGCCTGGCATCTGCTTGTGCCCCCGTGCCAGGTATCGTAATGGGAAAATTTTCTTGGTCTCTTGGCTTTAATTTACTAGGCTTTTTGGGATGTTTTTGCCTTTCTAGTATTTATTCTTCCAGCTAGCATTAAACCGCTAAGTGTGATAAAACCAAAGATAGTCGAGGGTTCTGGGGTGGTAGCTGCTGCTGGAGGAGTTTGTTGTTGTTGGTCGGCCCCAGTCGCCCCAGTCGCCAAACCCTCGGTCTCGCCTGACCCCAAGAAGCCCGCCGTCTCCCCCCCCGCCGTAGCCCCAGCCCCAGCCTGCAGCAGTGCTATCGGCTGCCCCATGTCGGTTCCCTGCGCGATCGCATTGCTGCCCTCCTGGGACTCTGCTGGGCTGACGCTCGTCGGATCGTACACTTCTCCCGTTACTGAAATCTGGAGAAGGACATCATAAATAGGTCCAAAATACTCACCATGCGGACCTAAGAACTCTCCATCGGGCTCATACACAACTTCAAGAAGTACCGATAGCGTTCCATCGAGTAAGAACACTGAGGTAGTCGAGGTGGAGAGGGAGGACGAGTGGAGGGAAATCTCTGATTTAGGGAGCAAGGGAGCGCCAAGGATCGTTCCGATTTCATTCCTCAAGTTTTCCGATGGTGATGAATCATAATGCATATTCCAAAAATCTGAGGTCTTCCATTCGATTTCTCCGGAATTCAATATCCATCTGTTTTCTTCAACCTCTAAGAATTCGGGGTTCAATAACCCAACATCATCAACAACGACGTTTCCGTTCGAATCCAACAATTTCGCATTGTAGAGCTCTAGTTCAGAATCATGTATCATACCATCAAGTCCAGACCCCTCTGAGCCAGCCCATTCTACCACCAATTTGTAGTCGTTCTCGTATTCAATTGTGGTGGTATTTAATGCTGCTGAGTGGGCTGATTGTAGTGGGAAGGAGAAGGTAGCTCCCACCAAAACTATTGCTTGTACTATTGCTTGCTGCAGTCGATTTTTCATAATCATCATCATTTGGTAAATTTAAGAATGCGAATTTTTTCTTCTACATTCCCTTGTAGGGAAATATAATCGACCCCCCTAGTGTCAACAGCATTTCGCCTACTTCATTAAATCTTCATAAAATCAGGCAATTTCCTCATCTTCTTCATCAAATATTCATACTATTACAACATCTTATGCCTAAGATTGTGTTCATTTATTTGATGGATTTAATGAAAGGGGCGGGGGGAAAAAGTAGGGGCGGGTTCCGCGCAGGGTGTTAATGGGTGGAAACACCAAAATAAAATAAACCCGCCCCCAGACGATATGGCTGTACAGGGCGCGGGGCGGGTTTTGATGAATGAATGCGTTTGTATCAAGGTTTTTGTTGAAACCCGCCCCTACAAATTTTTCAATGTTACGTATTATATGCTGGCGCTTCTTAGTAGAAAAAAGCTATCAGTCCCCCTTTGGTTATTAGATCCCTCCTAACCCCCCTCTTTGTATGGGGGGAACTAACAAAAAGTCCCCCTTTGTAAGGGGGATTTAGGGGGATCGTAAATGTACCTCGTACATAAATCTTGTTTCTTCAATTTAATTGAACCTCTTTTCTCACACTTACCAATACTTTATTACCTCTAGTCAAACTATACTCACCCCTCCATTTACCTCTAGCAAGAGACTGAGAATTATTGCGTTTACCTACATATCCCATCCATGTCTTTTTCGCAGATTTAATTTCCTTTTTATTGTCTATAACTCGATCGCCGTTAGGAGCAAATAATTGATAATGTTCCTCATCCCCAGGTAACACGCCATAAATTTGTACCCAAAATATTAATGCAGCACTATTTCCTGGCAAAACCGTATCGTAAAATTTGCCAGACCATAAATCATCCATAGTCGGTGCAGCAGCAGCAAACCCACTTCTAATAAAACCAGTCGGTTTATAACTCAAGGGTTGTTGCCAAATCGAATTACGAGCAGTATTACAACCACTCTTAGCATTTGCTCCCACAAATGGATCGACAATTTCTCCCTGATATCGAAAGCTCAAATGTACATGAGGAAAGGAAGCTAAACCAGACTCTCCCACCATCCCCAGGTCAGTACCTGCTTTAACAACTGTTCCTGGTTTAACGACAACACTACCATTGCGGAGATGACAATATTGAGTTTCCCAACCATTACCATGATCTATAACCATTCCATTACCACATTCAATGTTCTTCACTGCATCCCGATCTGCTTGATTTTTGACTCGGCGATCGGGTATTCCGTCTCGCACTCGTAACACTTTACCAGGAGCAACCGCTTCTACCGCCACACCTTTCGCCATGATTTTTTCATCAGATATAGCAAAGTCTGTTCCCTTGTGACCGTCGTAAGTTTGCCTGCCGCAACCAAAATCTACCGCTTTCGGACTGGGGTCGCGATCGCTATACAATAAAATAAAGCAGTCTTTGTCTAGCTTACATTCAACAGGTATGGCAAATTTGGGATTATTTCGGACTTGAGCAATAGAGTTGTCAATGACAGAATTTTGAAATAGTGGGGTATGAGCATTAGCAGTTAGCAGGTAGTTAGTTGCTAATACTATTACTAATGCGGTAAGAAAACCATAAAAATAATTTTTAACTTTCATATTTTTTCTTTAGTTATCATCGTCTAATATTACAAAGGCAAGTAGATAACCCGATCTGCAAGCTCTTCAGGAAAAGAAGCTTTAGCAATTATTTCCAAGTCTTCTACGCATTTACGAATGGAAACCCGCGATTGATGGGCATAGATAACTCCAGAAAAACTTACACTCTCAGCTTGACGGCGACTCCCTTCAGCAAGAAAATCATCATCTTGAGTAAACAAGACACGTTGGAGTTGAGTAGCACGATTAAATACTGTCGGATATGGCTCTCCAGATAGACCATCTTCTTGCACTGTCAACACCTCTATCCCCCGCTGACGCAACCCTTCTGTAATTTGCCGAGCTACATTTTATCCATATAAAAAGCTATACTCACTGAATGACTCCCTCTGCCTTCAGTCTCTTGACGAACGGCGACTCTCCTGCTTCTCGGCGTAATTTTTCTACATACTCATAACGCTTTTCCATATCTGCATCTATTTCTACTTGATTATCCCAATAATAAGCTAGAGCACAATGAATTTGACTCATACTCAAATGAGGATAATTATCGTGCAACTCTTCTAGTTTCCAACTGTAAGCTTTAACTGAGGTGATTAACTCGACTACTTTCATCGTGCTTCCCGTAATCATAGGGACATTTTTTTCGTCGAGATGCACATATTTATATTCGGTATTGGTTGTTGTCATAGTTTTAATTGATAAGTAGATAGCGATCGCTCTGTTGACTATCTTTAATGATAAGATAATTCAGTTTTCAAATTTTTGTCAAAAGCGATCGCTCTTAATTTCATTCTTTTGAAAGGTAGGAATTATTTACCCAAACTACTATGTGCTACCCATAGCTCAAGATCTAATCAGACTCAGAATCTGGATCGGAATTTGAATCGTTTATAGGCTTGGGATTAGTTTTGATAAAGTCTTCAATTGCTTCAATTACTTTTTGCTCTCCATCAGGCCATGTATCTTTATACTTATCAACATAGCCTTTATCAAGATACCATTGAGCCGCTTTTATTAGCTCGTCAAAATTATCAGGATTGTCTATTTCTTGGAATTCTTCAAATTTTTTCTTTTCCTCACTCTTCTTAATATGCTTATTATTCTTTTTCCACTCTTCGTAATAATCTTGTAGATCAAAACTCAAACGTAGGTAATTACGATAATCGCCTCCTTGCATTGTCATCATTCGCCTGCAAATCGTTTCTGAACTTATCGCAGAAGGGTCCATAAATATATTGGGTATATTTTTAGCCCAACTTGCCGCTCCCCACCTTTTGATCTCTTCATAACTGTAAGACTTAGTTGTCTGACCAGTTCCAATAGAAAGTACAGCAATATTGCTCCAATTTAATTCTCTGTCAAGTTCAAAGGCACGAGCGATAGCAATTAACGATGGGTTATTAGCTGATACCCCACCATCAATGTGCGGACGACTTTTCATTTTATCGAGAAGGTTATAAGGGGGAAAAAATGTTGGAGCTGATGCTGAAGCAGTACATATTTCCCATAGCTCTATGTCATCATACCAATGTTTCTCATCATCAGGAGGGTTGCAAAACCAAGTTGTGTTGCGGCTATCAACATCATAAGCAGGAATCAGAATTCGAAGTTCTTTAATATCCTTCAAGTTCGCAGGTGTTGATTGTCCCTCTAATACTAATTTTTCCTGTAATACTTTAGCTAAACCCTGGTCTCCCTTTTTATGGGGGTATAACACATCACCGAAAAATTTACTAGAAATTGTCCTTAACCCAAGGATATTATCTCCCACAAGTGTGCTGATAGGTCTCCATTTTTTCCTTTGCTTACTCACACTGTCGAGAAAAATATCTTTTCCCTTTTCTTTATAGAGTTTAATCATGTCATCAGCACTTTTCTGACAAGCAATACCCGCAGCCAGAATTGAGCCAGTAGATGTCCCAGCAACAAAGTCAAAATATGTATGTAATTTGTGGCCTTCTTTTGCTAGATTGTCTTCTACTTCCTTGAGAAGTCTTGCGGATAAAACTCCACGGATACCACCGCCATCTAGGCTGAGAATTCTGCACTTTGTTTTACTATTTTCATTCTCTGCAGTCATACTACTCCTGGAAAACTTAAACTTTAAGCTAATTGCAACTAATAACTAAGAATAACACAGTTTTAGGTACAAATATCTGACATACATTATGCTTCTAATTGTAACCAAGAAGCGATCGCCTTACCTAAATCTTCATTCAAAAGTCAAATTATTATTATAGCCGTTTTCAGGTAGATCCCCTCAATTTAAAACCATAAAGCTTATAGGGATGTTCCATTTTTTAATCTTCAGTTCTCATCTTGTTGACTTTCACAAATTATTGCTTTACTCATAAAAATCTAGTTATTAAAGACTTTTCTCCAATTGATAAATAACATAAGGAGCTATCCTAATCTCATCTTTCCAATGAAGTTGATCTGAGCTGTTTCCAAGAGGTCTAAATTCCTGTTTTACCGTCAAACCAGCTTGGATAAACACCATTTTGTAGTCTTTATCGCTCCAAAAATAATCGGTTACATCAATGTTTTCCGGGAGCAGACGAGCCTTAACTTGTTGCCCCGAATGGAGGGGTGGCTCATTCTCTGGAAAGTCTACTAAGCAAGATAGCCAATTTCCTTCGTAAAACTCCTTTGTGTTAGTAACTACTATACCAAAACCAGATGGGCAGATAATTCGAGCCATCTCGCGTACAATTAAATCAAGATCACTCCGGTTGCCAATTTCAAGTAACATCCAGCTTGAGAAAAAAGCCTGAAAATGTCCATCCACAAAAGGCAAAGGCTGGCTGGGTTTGAGAAGATGGTAGTCACCTTTTGGATCTGCTTTCCTGGCTTGTGCAATCATCTCTGGACTGATATCTGCACCCACAACATGATTCCCCAGGGCTTTCAAAAAACGGCTTGAACGACCTGAACCACAGCCAAGATCGAGAACAAAGGAGTCTCTCAGCAAACGGTGTTCTGCAACAGTCCGAAATGCGAGGTAGTCTGTATTATTTAGTTCTCTAAGAGCGTATCGTTCGGCTTGTTGGGAATAGTCAGGACTAGGCATAGTTATATCATGTTGAACAATTATAAATAATTGGGTAAGTAGGGACAATTTCTGTTTATTATGTTCCGAAAACATAAATTGCCCCTACAGGAGCAAAGAAAGGAGAAAAGTAGAGGTGTAGGAAGTAGTTAATTACTTAAATTTTTTTCACCACTCAATTGTTGGAAAACTATACCATAGATCTATTGACCCTATTGCTGATTTTTTTTAGATAATGTTATTATTTTTGACTATGAAATGGGCAACCACCAGCAGTTAAATCTTTGAGAAATTTGCTATTATTAAAATAATGTTCTACAGATAAAATCTTTAAATCTTCAGTTAGTCTAGCAATACTCATCCCAACCATTTCAATGGTTTCACCAGTCGGTTGATACTCTTTAAAATTACCTTTAAAAGTTCCCCAATGTCGCCATTTAAAAGTAACATTTGGCGGTCCTGAAAGCACTTCTATTACTTCCCAAAGAAACCCATCAGGAAAAGCTGTATGAAAAGTTTCAAAGGATGATTTAAAAGTTTCTTCTTCTGGATTATAATGTTTACTTTTACCGATAAAAAGATTGTATGTTCCTTGTTCGGCTGTTTCTTGGGCAGTATATTCTTTACCTCCATTACTACTCATGCGAAATTGATCGGCAACAACGGATAACCACTGCTGAGGATTGGCTTTATTAGATGCTTCCATCTCAAAAGTTCGGACTAGGTTATGAGCGATCGCTTCTAACGATCCTTCTGGATGATGATATTTTCTTTCTTGCTCGAAAACCCGATCGTTATGAGAATAGTCTGGTCGTGTTCCGTCTCGCCATTCGACTCCTTCATCATTAGCAATGACTTGTTCTCTATCTTGTACCCAAAGTGGTAGTGTTGTAGAAGTAGAGTCTGTATTGCTCATAATTTTTTCTTAATTATATTATTTTATTAGTTGAGTTACACTTTAGTATTTTACTGAGTTATTTATAGATGCAATAGATACTATATAATGATTTAATTCTTTTTGATTAAAAATAAAGACGAAAAAAATAATTAGTCAACTTTCTTTCTTTTTCCTTCTTCCTTGCTAAATAAAATCTTCTTTATTCAAAGCATATTTAACACCTGCTTGCTGAGACTCTGAATAAACAAAATTTCGTTCAAATTTTAACCCCACTTTTTCCATAACTCGAATAGACGCTTTATTTGCTAACAAAGCACTAGCAACTACTTGTTGTGTTTCCAACTCTAAAAAACCTTTCCGAATTAAAGCTTTTGAACCTTCAGTTGCATATCCCTTTCCCCAAACTTTTCTTTGTAACCGATAACCAAGTTCAATATCATCGACTTGGTACAAAGCTGCTCCCATATAACTATCTAAACCTGGTCGAAAATGAAACCAACCAATAAATTTATTACTTAACTTTTCAATAGCTGCCCAAAAACCATAACCTGGATATTTTTGGTAATATCTAAGAACTTTAGGCAAAAATTCATTTTTAATCTCATTGTAGGCAGTAGGTGTTCCAGAGCGATCGCCTAATTTTGTAAATCTAGTTACTTCTGGATCACTATCTAACTGAAATAATAATTCTGCATCAGCTTCGGTAAATTGTCGCAAAATTAATCTTTCTGTCTCTAGAAAAATCTTCATTGAATTTTTAATAAAAAAATAGTTTCTTTTGAGTAGGGAAATCTTTAGTGATTATTTCATTCTATTAGACTGACACAGCTAATAGACATCTCCGATAATAAAAAATAAGGGGTTGTACATTAAAGAATGATAATATATTTTAAACTGTACATATTATTGAAGAAAAAGTTATCCAAAAATATCTACTTTTGGATTTAATCATTCCTGATTGTGCAACGCCAAAAATAAAATCAATTATTGCACAGAAATAATCTATTCTTTTGCCCTACTCCCTACTCTCTCTTTTCCAGATAGGTCTAATGAATTTTTATTAGGGCAGGTTTATCTAATCTTAGGTTGACCATTGAACTTTCAAATATAACCTGCCCCTACTATTGTAATATTTACCGAATAATTAAGGTATAAAGCCTCCCCTTTAAAGGAGAAACAAGCGGTCGTTTGCGGAGCATTCCGAAGGATGGGATGGCGAGGTTTCCCGCTCTTGCAGAGCCGCTAACGTTAACGCCATATCCAATCGACCAAGAGAGAAAAAATCTTCCCTACCGTGTCAATCCTCTTGCTTTTAGGGAGAGGTAATTATCAATTATTCATTATCAATTATCAATTATCAATTATCAATTATTTAAGGTTCTAATTATATGATTGGCGGCGGGTTTATCTAAGTTTCAGGTTAAGACTCATTAATTTAACGCGGAACCCGCCCCTACTATTGCAACATTTTAGAGGTGTCACACCACTAAAACAAAATAACTCTATCTATACCAAATAAATCATCAATTGTTTCAATATTTTGAGTTAAGTTTAAATTAGCTCCACCTTCAATTCTAGCAATAGTATCTATATTCTCTGGTGATTGGTATTCAATAACTAAATCATTACCTAATGGGAAAACTTGAATATTATCTATTGAACTCTTAAATATCTCAATAGAATCACCCTCAAATTGGTTAAAGTCTACTATTGTTGCTTCACCTTCACCGAAATAGAAAGGTACTGCTCTTGGTATTAGAACAGGAACTATAACTGTAGTAGTTCCCAGAATAAATTCATTGACTCCCGGAGTACCAATGAGGCGATCAAACTCACCTATCCCATCACTGCGGAAATCTCTTTCAAAAAAGAAATCTACTGCAACTCCTGTTATTTCTACAAAATTATTTTCTGTTCCTACAGGACTAACAATATCGCTGCCACTTGTTCCACTAAAAAAAGCAGCACGACTTTCATTAATACCAAAGTTGAGATAATGTTCTAAACCAGAACTAATGAATCCGTTATTGACAGCTTCAGCAATACCAGGATTATTTGCTAAATATTCTCCTTCTACAAAAGACACTTCTAGAGGTAAAGGTTCACCATTTGGAGGTTCTTGGGAACCAAAGCGGAAGTTACTGCTATCCAAAAGTAGCTCGTTAGTAACAGGATCGACAACATTCTCTACTACAGCTAATGTTGTTCCTGTAGTGCTACGGGCAATAATGGAAGCATCTGTTTGTCCTGGTACAAAACCAATGGTGTAATTTGTAATAAATGAATTATTCTCTTTGCCCAACTGGATAATGTCAACATTGGGGTCAAAGTTGCTAATCCGAACGTTACTATCTATACCATTGTAGAAATCTTGACCAGATTCGCCTAAGATAAAAATATCAGTAGCATTTCCTCCAACTAAGGTGTCAAAACCACCACCCCCATCACCTGTAGTACCTGTTTGATAAAAGCGATCGCCTTGAGGATCTAAAGTGACAGGTACTCCGATCAAGTCTATTTCCCCTCCTGGTACACCCACAGGTAATTCTGGGAGAAAGTCATTGCTAGTGCTGCCAGTAAAAGCAGCAGCTCGCTGTTCAAACTGCCCAAATTGGAGATAATGATCTAAACCAGATGGGATAAAACCATTATTAACTGCTGCTGCAACATTAGGGTTTTCCAGTAAATATTCACTTTCAAAGAATGGCATGATTTTTTTTAGTTAAACTAAATTTATCATCCTTCTTGACTTTCCCAATAGAAAAAATGTTTCCTGACTTTAAATAAAACCGTTTTCTGCCAAAAATTCTGGTGTAATATCTTTTAAATTATTAACAGTGGAATTTGCTGCTAAAGCTGGTGGTAAAACTGAATAATTATTAGATCCATGACGCAGAAATTTAGCTACATATTTACCGAGAATATCTGCTTCAATATTTACTAAACTACCTGTTTTTAAATGACTCAGATTTGTTTCATCAAAACTGTGGGGAATAACTGCTACTTGAAACCAGTTGCCATCCACATCACAATTAGCCACAGTTAAACTGATACCATTAACTGCTATACTCCCTTTAGGTACGATATAGGGCGCAATCTGACGTTCCCACTTTTCATCTGTTGTGTCTGGCGCTATAAATGTCATTTCCCAGGCATTAATAGTTTCAACAGAGCTTTGCAAGCGTCCAACTCCATCAATGTGACCCGTGACAAAATGGCCTCCTAGCTTGCTACCTGCTCTTAATGAAGTTTCAAGATTCACATATCTATCCGATAGTTGGCCTAGGGTACTACGTTGTAAGGTCTCGGGTGATACGATCGCCACAAATCCTTGAGCTAAAATATCTATTACTGTAAGACAAACACCGTCTACAGCTACACTATCACCAATGGCCAAATCTTCTAAGATGATTTGGCTATTAGTAGATGATTCTAGAGAGACTAAAATTTTGCTTTCTGCTAAAAGCTTAATTTTTCCTAAAGCTTGAACTAATCCTGTAAACACTTTTTTTCCTCTGAATTAATTAATTAAAGTTTAGTTAAATTTTATGAACAGTTACAGCACTACTAGCCTTGAAATTAGGTTGCCTATATCATCTGGTGAGCTATTTAAGGTAGATACCATATTCCGAAAAAATCGAACATAATCAATAAATGTCAAAATAATTAATATAGGTAAATATTAAGCCAGATTAAAATCCAGTTGTTACTTACCTATAATCATTTATATCCTATACAGTTTGACAAAAATAATTATAAAATGAGGCAGAGTCAATGATTGAAATGAAAGTCGCTGGAATAGCATTGGATGCAGCAACACGCAATCCAATTGTATTGTTAAGAGATAGTACAGAGCGACGTGCCTTGCCTATCTATATAGGTCAAGATCAGGCCAAGGCAATTATTAGCGCTCTGGAAAATCATCAGCCACCACGTCCATTAACTCACGATCTTACGGTCAGTATTCTAGAATCACTGAATGGGGTTCTGGAAAAAGTCGTGATTCACTCATTGCAAGATAATACATTCTATGCAGTGCTAATAGTGAAGCAAGGGGAAGCTAAAAAAGAAATTGATGCCCGCCCCAGTGATGCTATATCTATTGCCCTCCGTACAAATAGCCCGATTTGGGTGATGGAAGAGGTAGTAGCAGATGCCTCTATCCCTGTAGACAGAGATGCAGATGAAGCAGAAAGACAAGCATTTAGGGATTTTGTGTCAAAACTTCGCCCTGAAGATTTAATCAAACGTGGTGGATCTAGTACTGGTGAACTATCTTGATACCGCTTCGCGGAAGTCAAAAGTAAAAAATTAAAAGTTAAAAAAAGATTGATTTCTCTGAAAACTTGAACAGATTATTTGAGATGCTTGGCCAAAGTTAGTATGAGCAATCGGCTATTAGTTCTTCTCTGCTCCCTTTTTGCCAGATTCTAGGTGGTTTTATGTACTGAACTTACAGGCAAACCACTATCATATTTATTAATTATAGATTTTCTGAGCGATCGCTCACCTAAGTATAACTAAAAACTAAAAACTAAAATATACAGGTGCATTACCGCAGGTTTGGCAAAACGAACTTAAACCTCTCGGTGTTTTCTTTGGGCACTATGCGATATTTGGTATCTGAGGAAAATGCTGTGGAAACAATACAGCAAGCTGTGGATATGGGTATTAATCATATAGAGACAGCTAGAGGTTATGGTAAAAGTGAAAAGTACCTGGGTGCAGCCTTGGTATCTGGGTTGCAGCGTGCCCAACTTTATATCACAACAAAAATTACACCAACAAAAGATGTCAGTCTGATAGAAAGTTTTATAGATGAATCATTGGAAAATCTAAATGTTGACTATTTAGACTGTCTAGCTATTCATGGGATTAATACTTGGGAACATTTAGAAATGATCCATCATGGCATTAGAGCGTTTCAGAAGGTGATAGATGATGGGCGAGTCAAAAATATTGGTTTCTCAACTCATGGCCCTTTAGAGGTAATCTTAGCAACTATTAACACAGACTTTTTTCAATTTATTAATCTGCATTACTACTACTTTTTCCAACGTCATGCCCCCGCAGTGGAGCTAGCCCACCAAAAAGATATGGGCATTTTTATTATTTCTCCAGCAGATAAAGGTGGGCAGTTATACACAGCACCTCCTACTCTTCAGGAGTTGTGTCAGCCTTTTTCTCCACTAGAATTAAATTATCGATTTTTATTAAGTGATTCTAGAATTACAACTCTAAGTGTAGGTGCTGCTAGGCCACAAGAATTAGAATGGCCTTTGACCATGAGCGATCGCACAGAACCTCTAACTTCTCAAGAAACAGAAATATTTCACCGTTTGGAAACTGAGGCTTTAAAGCGCTTGGGGAAGGATAAATGTAGCCAATGTTATGCTTGTTTACCATGTCCAGAAGATATTCATATTCCAGAAGTTCTCAGATTAAGAAATTTAGGCATAGCTTATGATATGACAAATTTCAGTAAATATCGATACGGAATGTTTGAAAATGCTGGTCATTGGTTTCCCGGTAACAAAGGCAACCGATGTACTGAATGTGGGGAGTGTTTACCCAGATGTCCGGAAAAATTGGATATACCAAGTTTATTGAAAGATACCCATCAGAGATTTAAGGGTACATCTGGTCGTCGGTTGTGGGACTAAATTTTTGAGATATTCTGTTAGATTGTAAAGATATACAGAGCATATCAGGTGTATCGCTATAATAATTTACAAAAATCAACAATATAGTTCATTAATTGATAATTGATAATGGATAATTGATAATTACCTCTGGTTAAAACTGTGAGGGAATTGAAGATTGGGAAATATCATTTCTCTTCTCTTGGTCGATTGGATATGCC